>NZ_JBKGZG010000003.1:0-94172 GCF_046545655.1 Thiohalorhabdus sp.
CAACCTGGAGAAGGCCTATTTCCACGAGATCATCGACGGGGTGGAGATGGACCTCACCACCCATCGGTACGAGTCCTTCTCTGACCTTCAGCTCTACTGCTACCGGGTGGCATCGGTGGTGGGCCTGCTGTCCATTGAGATCTTCGGCTATGGGAATCGGGCCACACGCCGGTACGCCCACAAGCTCGGACTGGCCTTCCAGCTCACCAATATCCTGCGGGACGTGGGCGAGGACGCGGGGCGCGGCCGCATCTATCTGCCCCAGGAGGATTTGCGGGCTCACGGGGTGGCGGAGAGCGACATCCTCGCCGGTCGGTCTTCCGAGGCCTTCTCCCGCCTCATGGAGTTCGAGGGCCAAAGGGCCCGGGACTTCTACCGCCAGGCCCTGGAGGAGCTCCCGGAGGAGGACCGCTACAACCAGCTCCCCGGCTTGATCATGGCGGCCATCTACCGTCAGACCCTCCAGGAGGTGCTGGATGCCGACCAGAGCGTCCTGACCCATGAAATCCGGCTGACGCCGCTGCGCAAGTTCTGGATCGCCTGGAAAACCTATCGGCGGGAGCGCAAGCGGGCCAAGTGCGCCGCCAATCAATGAACCGTGAGGAGGACGAAGTGGGAGGGGAGACAGGAACGCCATCCGCGCCAACCCTGAAGGGTCGGGTCTATCTGGTTACCGGGGCGGGAGCCGGAGTGGGGCGGGCCGTGAGCCTGGCCTTCGCCGCCGCCGGGGCCACCGTGGTCCTGCTGGACAAGGAGGTGTCTCGGCTTGAGGCCCTCTACGACGAGATCGAGCAGCAGGGCCATCCTCAGCCGGCCATCTTCGCCGTGGACCTGGCCGGGGCGCAGCCCGAGGATTACGCCCGCCTGGCGGAAACCATCGAGGGAGAGCTGGGCCGGCTGGACGGGATCGTGCACGCGGCCGCCATCCTGGGCGCCCTTACCCCGCTGGAGCAGTTCTCCCCGGAGACCTGGGAGAAGGTCCTGCGGGTGAACCTGACCGCCCCCTTCCTCCTCACCCAGCCCCTGTTGCGGCTGCTGCGGCAGGCCGAGGATCCCACCGTGACCTTCGTCAGCGATGAGGTCGGCGGGCGCCCTCGGGCCTACTGGGGGGCCTACGGCGTCTCGAAGGTGGGGCTCGAAGGCTTGGCCCGCATGCTGGGGGAAGAGACGGATCAGGCCAGGGTCCGCGTCAACGTGGTGGAGCCGGGTGCCGTCCGTACCGCCCTGCAGGAGGAGGCCTATCCCGCCGTCGATCCGGCCCATTGGCGGGATCCCGCGGACCTGGCCCCCTTGTTCCTGGAGCTTGCGGCCCCGACTGGCACGCCCCGCCAGGGAGAGCGGGTGGGTCCGGACGACCCCCTATTCGGTTGATTTCTTAAGGGGTTGGCTTGCCAGGCCGGCGTCCCCCGCGCCGGCCTTCCTTGTTTCCGGACCCCTCATTATTTCCCTCTGTACACGGGAACTTTCTCCCCTCCCGCGGGGCCTCATTGGGTCTCGTTCCGTCCCAAACCGGCCACCATGGCCGCGCGGCTGTCCAGATTGGTCCAGCTTCCCGGGAAGGGGAAGAGGGATGTTCCCCATATGGTACGGCGTTCGATATGGTATGGGGATTGCAGAAAGGGCACCGTCTCCGAATGGGGACGGTGATGATCCCCGGCTGGCATGGCTCTTCCGGTCGCCTGCCACGGGGTCCCCGGTGCATTGCCGGTATCGGCGGCATTCCCGACCAGGGTCGGGTGGGGAATGCCGACGGCCATACCGGACTTACCCGTTATCGAAGAGCCCTGGTCGGGCGGGTTCGAAAACCCAACGGACGCTTTTTGAGGTAAAAGCAATGGATCTCACCCTAACCCAAGAAATCCTCCTCTGGGGGTTCCTGGTGGCCGTGGTGATGGGCGCGGTCGCCAACAAGACCAACTTTTGCACCATGGGCGCAGTCTCGGACTGGATTAACATCCAGGACACCGGCCGCATGCGCTCCTGGGTCTTCGCCATGGCCGTCGCTATGGCCGGTGTCCTGCTGATGGGCGTAACCGGGGTCATGGATCCTGCCATTACAGCAATCAGCTCCGGCCAGGCCGATGCCTTCACTGGCCTGAGCACCTTCCCGCCGTATCGGAACGGCAACTTCGTCTGGCTGGGCCACATCGTGGGCGGCCTGCTGTTCGGCATCGGCATGACCCTGGGCAGTGGCTGCGGCAACAAGACGCTGGTCCGCATCGGCGGGGGCAACCTCAAGTCGGTGGTGGTGCTGGCGTTCATCGCCCTCGGCGCCTACCTGATGATGTTCCACGAGGGCACCCAGCGGCTTCTGCAGGTGCCGATGAGCTCCGTCGCCGTGGACCTGGAAGGACTCGGAGCCAATGACCAGTCCCTGGGCGGCATCATTGGTCCGATGGTGGGCGCCTCCGCGAGCACCATGAACTACGTGCTGGGCACCATCCTGGTTATCGCCCTCCTGGCCTTTGCCTTCAAGTCCCAGGATTTCCGGGGCCGCTTCAACAACATCCTGGGCGGTGCCGTGATCGGCTTGGGAGTGGTGGCCGCTTGGTACGTGACCGCCGGACCCAAGGGCCAGGAGTGGATGGGCGAGATGGCCATGGCCTCCGACAAGCCCGTTCAGCACGCCTCGGCCCAGTCCTACACCTTCATCTCCCCCGCGGGGGACTTGGCTCGGTGGTTGACCGAGGGCTTCGGCTCCAACCTCCTGAGCTTCGGCCTCCTGGCCCTGGCCGGCGTGATCGTGGGCTCCCTGCTGTGGGCCCTGGTGAGCCGCACCTTCCGGTTCGAGTGGTTCGCCTCCTGGAAGGACGCCGGCAGCCACATCATCGGTGGCTTCCTGATGGGCATCGGCGGCGTGATGGGCATGGGCTGCACCATCGGGCAGGGTGTGACCGGCGTGTCCACCCTGGCCCTGGGCAGCTTCCTGACCTTCGCCTCCATCGTGGTGGGCGCGGCCCTGACCATGAAGATCCAGTTCTACAAGATGGTGTACGAGGACGAGGCCACCTTCGGCAAGGCCCTGGTCGCCGGCCTCGCCGACATGAAGCTGCTGCCCAACGGCATGCGCTCCCTGGAGCAGGTGTGAGGAGCGCCGCCTCGGTTAGGCATCCTTTCTAGAAGCTCTAGTAGGTTGCTCGTGCCAGCCCCCGCCTTGCGGGGGCTTTTTTGTTGGGGACTCAGGAGCCGGAGCGGGCCAGGCGGAAGCCGGTGAAGGGCCAACGGGCGTCGGTGGGGAAGAAGTTGCGGTAGGTTTCCCGGATGTGGGAGCGGGGGGTGGCGCAGCTGCCGCCGCGCAGGACCATTTGATCCACCATGAACTTGCCGTTGTACTCCCCCACCGCCCCTTCCGGGGGGCGGTAGCCGGGGTAGGGGAGGTAGGCGCTTCCCGTCCATTCCCAGACATCGCCGAGCATCTGGACCGGCGCCCGGCCTTCCCCCGGGGCCGGGACCGGATGCAGGAGGTTGTCCTCCAGGAAGGTCCCTCGGGGGCCGGGGCGCTCCCGGGTGGCCACCTCCCATTCCGCCTCGGTGGGGAGGCGCGCCCCGGCCCACCGGGCGAAGGCGTCGGCCTCGAAGTAGCTCACGTGGCATACCGGCTCGTTGGGGTCCACCGGGCGCCGGCCGCGCAGGGTGAAGACGGTCCACGAGCCGTCGGCGTCCCGGCGCCAGTACTGGGGCGCCTCCCAGCCTTCCTTCCGGAGCCGGTTCCAGCCCACCTCCAGCCACAGCTCGGGGCGGCGGTAGCCCCCGTCGGCGATGAAGTCCAGGTACTCCCCGCAGGTGACGGGGCGGGAGGCGATCTGGAAAGGCTCCAGGAAGACCCGGTGCTGGGGACCTTCGTTGTCGTAGTGGAAGCCCCCTCCTGGATGGCCCAGCTGGCGGATTCCCTCGCCGAAATGGTGCCAGGTCAGCGGCGGGGACTCCCGCCCGGCATGGGACGGGGGCCTCCAGTAGACCGGGTCCAGGGGATTGCAGCTGAACAGGTGCTTGAGGTCCATGAGGATCAGCTCCTGGTGCTGCTGCTCGTGGTTGAGGCCCAGCTCCACCAGCCCGGCGATGGCCTCCCCCTTTGGCGAGTCCAGCAGGGCGTCGATGGCCGCGTCCACATGGGCGCGGTAGGCGTAGACCTCCTCGAGGGCGGGGCGGGTGAGCAGTCCCCGCTGCGGGCGGGGGTGCTGCTCGCCGATGCCGTTGTAGTACGAATTGAAGAGCACCCGGTACTGCTCCCCGAAGGGCCGGAAGCCCTCCTGATGGGCTTCGAGAATGAAGGTCTCGAAGAACCAGGTGGTGTGGGCCAAGTGCCATTTGGCCGGGCTGGCCTCCGTCATGGACTGGGCCAGGCAGTCCTCGGGGGAGAGCGGGGCACAGAGGGCCTCGGTGGTCTGACGGACCCGTCGGTAACGATCGGTGAGGCGGTCCGTGTCGGGGGCGTTTTGTATGCTCGTCATGGGATCCCCTTCCGTTTCGTAGCGAAGGGCCAACCTGGATTCAAGGGACTGGGTAGGCCAGCGGATGCCGTGGGGTCAATCGGGGCTCCCGGCAGTGGGGCAATCCACCCGCAGGGGGCAGGCGCCGCAGCGGGGGCGGGGCTTGCAGTGGTCCTTGCCCAGGGCAACCACCAGCGCGTGGTATTCGTTGAACAGGGCGCGGTCGGTAGGCAGGGCCGCATGGAAGCGCGCCTGGACGTCCCCGTAGGAGAGGCCCGTCTCCAGAAGGTCCAACCGCTGGAAGATGCGCACGGTGTAGGCATCCACAACGAAGACGGGGTGGTCTAGGGCGTAGAGCAGGATGGAATCGGCGGTCTCCTCTCCGACCCCTTTCACCCGCAGGAGCTCGTTGCGGACGGAGGTGGTGGGGCGCGGGGCGAGATGCCGGATGTCTCCCTCCGGGCATTCCCCGAGGAGGAACTCGCAAAGGGCGCGCAGTCGCGCCGCCTTGACGTTGAAGTAGCCGGCGGGGCGGATGAGCTCGGCCAGCCGCTCGGGGGAAAGGTCCAGGAGCCCCTGTGGGGTCAGGCAGCCCGCCTCCTTGAGGTTGGCGATGGCGCGCTCCACGTTGGTCCAGGCGGTGTTCTGGGTGAGGACGGCGCCCACGGCCACCTCGAAGGGGGTGTCGGCCGGCCACCAGTGCTGGGGGCCGAAGGCCTCCAGGAGGCCCTCGTAGATGCCGGCGAAGGAAAGCCCTACGCCGGGTCGGACCCCGGAATTCGGCTCAGCCATCCTCGCCTCTCCGGGCATGGCTGGGCCTTCGGGCCAGGTCCCGAAGGGCGGCCACCGTCTCGGCCCCCAGCTCCCGGTACTGCCCGGGCTCCAGGTCCCGGGGGAGGGGGACCGGGCCGTAGCGGGTGCGCAGGAGCCGGCTCACCGGGTGGCCCACCGCCTCCAGAAGCCGTCGCACCTCCCGCTTGCGGCCCTCGGTGAGTACCACCCGCAGATCGGCATGGCGCCCCCGGACGGGCAGGAGCTCGACGCTTTGGAAGCGGGCCGGCCCATCCTCCAGCTCCACCCTGGAGACGAGACGCTCCCGGGTCGCCTCGTCCGGCACGCCGCGAACCCGCACCCGGTACTCCCGCTCCACCTTGCGGGAGGGGTGCATGAGGCCGTTGGCCAGGTCGCCGTCGGTGGTGAGCAGAAGCAGGCCGGAGGAGTTCACGTCCAGCCGGCCCACCTGGAGCCAGCGCCCGACACCGGGCGCGGGCAGGCGGTCGAAGATGGTGGGACGGCCCTGAGGGTCGGAGCGGGTACAGACCTCGCCCACCGGCTTGTGGTAGGCCAGCACCCGGGTCTCCGGTTGGGTGGGGCCCTTCACCAGCGGTTTGCCGTCCAGGGCCACCTCGTCCCCGGGCCCCGCGCGATCCCCCGGCCGCGCCACGCGGCCGTTGATGGTCACCCGGCCGGCGGCCACCCAGGCGTCCGCCTGCCGGCGGCTGGCCCATCCGGCCCGGGCCAGAACTTTCTGCACCCGTTCATCCATCCCCGGCCTCCGGACTGGAAGTTCCGGGACCCTCCTCGGGAGCCTCGCTCTCCGCCCCGGCGGCGATGTCCAGGTGGGCGGCGAGGGAGGCCAGGTCCGCCTCCTCGACTTCCTTGAGGGGGGGCAGCTCGTCCAGGCTGTTCAGGCCGAAGTAGCTTAGGAACTGTTTGGTGGTGCCGTAGAGGGAGGGGCGGCCCGGGACGTCCTTGCGGCCAACCACCTGGATCCACTGCCGGTCCGTCAGGGTCTTGAGGACCCCTGAGCTGAGGGTGACGCCGCGAATGTCCTCGATCTCCGAGCGGGTGGCGGGCTGGCGGTAGGCGATGATGGCCAGGGTCTCCAGAACGGCCCGGGAGAAGCGCGGCGGCCGGCTCTGGTGGAGGCGATAGACCCAGGGGTTGGTGTCGGGGTGGGTCTGGAACTGGTAGCCGCCGCCCGTGTCCACCAGGCGCACGCCGCGGTCGGCGTACTCCTCCTGCAGCTTGGAAAGGACGCCCTCAAGGGACGCGCGCCCGGGGGCCGCCTCGTCGTCGAAGAGGCGCTGCAGCTGGGCCACCGACAGCGCCTCCTGGGCGGCGAACAGGGCGGCCTCGACGATCCGGCGCAGCTTGTCGGTATCCTCGGTCATGGCACGCGGATATAGAGGGGATGCAGGGCTTCCACCTGGACCAGCTCGATCATCCGGCTCTTGGCCAGCTCCAGCAGGGCCAGGAAGGTCACCACCAGCCCCTCGCGGCCCTCCTGGCCGTCCAGGAGCTCGGTGAAACGGTAGGCGGTGCCGCTCTCCAGACGGGCCAGCACTTCGCTCATGCGCTGGCGCACGGTGAGCCCCTGCGGGCCCACCTCGTGCTCCCTGTGCAGCTCCACCCGCTGCAGTACCCCTTGGAAGGCCTCCAGCAGGTCCAGCAGGGAGGCCTCGGCTTGGGGGGTCTCCGCCGCGGGGTCCATGGGGGCGCGGGCCACGAAGAAGTCGCGCTCCTGCCGAGGCAGCCGGTCCAGGGCCTCCGCCGCCTCCTTGAAGCGCTCGTACTCCTGCAGGCGGCGGATCAGCTCGGTGCGGGGATCCTCCTCCTCGTCCTCCTCGGCGGCGGGGGGACGCGGCAGCAGGGTGCGGGATTTCATCTCGGCCAGCGTGGCGGCCATCACCAGGTACTCGCCCGCCAGATCCAAGCGGTTCTGGCGCATGAGCTCCACGTACTGCATGTACTGGTGCGCCACCGCCTGGATGGAGATGACGGAGATGTCCACGCGGTGCCGCCGGATCAGGTAGAGGAGGAGATCCAGGGGGCCCTCGAAGGAATCGAGGAACACCTCCAGGGCCTCCGGGGGGATGTAGAGGTCGTCGGGGAGCTGGACCAGCGGCTCCCCGTGGACCTTGGCGACGGCCTCGGCTTCGCTCATGCTCGCCCCCGCCGGCGGGTCAGCGACCCAGCCCCAGGACGCCCCGCACCTCGGTGAGGGTCTCCTCGGCGATGCGCGCGGCTTGGCGGTTGCCCTCGGCCACCAGCGCCCAGACTCGGTCGGGGTCCGCGGCGAGCTCCTCGGCCCGTTTGCGGATGGGGGCCTGCTCGGCGAGCACCGCCTCGATCACCGGCCCCTTGCAATCGACGCAGCCGATGCCGGCGGTGGTGCAGCCCTCGTGGGCCCAGGCCTTCGTCTCCGCGTCGGAGTAGACCTGGTGGAGCTCCCACACCGGGCATTTCTCGGGGGTGCCGGGATCGGTGCGCCGTACCCGCGCCGGGTCCGTGGGCATGGTGCGGATCTTCTCCGTGACCTGCTCGGGGGCCTCCCGCAGGCCGATGGTGTTGCCGTAGGACTTGGACATCTTGCGTCCGTCCAGCCCCGGGAACTTGGCATCGGGGGTAAGCAGGGCCTCGGGTTCGGGCAGGATCTCCCGGGCGCGCCCCTCCAGCTCGCCCAACAGGCGCTCCCGGTCATCGCGTCCCAGGTTCTGCTGTTCCCCGAGCAGGCCCTTGCCCTGTTCGAGGGCCTCGCCGTCGCCGGCCTCCCGCCACGCCGCGCGCAGCTTCTTGAATTGGCCGGCGGCTTTCTTGGGCATCTTCTTGAGGGCCGCCTCCACCCTTTCGTCGTGGTCCGCCTCGCGGCCGTACAGCCAGTTGAAATGGCGGGCCACCTGCCGGGTCAGGTCCAGGTGGGAGAGCTGATCCTCGCCCACCGGGACGCCGTCGGCCTTGTAGATGAGGATGTCAGCGCTCTGCAGCAGGGGATAGCCGAGGAAGCCGTAGGTGGCCAGGTTCCGGTCCGCCAGCTGCTCCTGCTGGTCGCGGAAGGTCGGCACCCGTTCCAGCCAGGGCAGGGGGGTGATCATGGACAGCAGCAGGTGCAGCTCCGCGTGCTGCTTCACCGCCGACTGGACAAACAGCACCGCCTGCTCGGGATCGACGCCCACCGCCAGCCAGTCCACCAGCATCTCCCAGGTGGCCTCGGGGATGCCGCGGGGGTCCTCGTAGCTGGTGGTCAGGGCGTGCCAGTCGGCAACGAAGAAGAAGCAGTCATTGGCCTTCTGCAGCTCCAGCCAGTTCTTGAGCACGCCGTGGTAGTGGCCGAGGTGGAGGCGGCCGGTGGGGCGCATGCCGGAGAGGATCCGCTTGCCTTGAGGCTGTTCCAGGGATGTCGTGGTCATGGTCGGTTCGTTATGCGAGGAATTGCAGCAGGGTCCGCAGGTCCATGCCCGCGAGGCCCATGAGGGAGTCGGAAACGTAGAAGATGGGGCCGCCGATGATCAGGCCCAGGGTGCCGGTGAACAGCAGCACCAGCAGGATGGGCAGGCCGAAGGGCTCCAGGTAGGAGACCCAGCGGCTCGCCGGGTGGGGCAGCAGGCCCACCGCCACCCGCCCGCCGTCCAGGGGCGGGATGGGCACCAGGTTCAGGACCATGAGCACGGTGTTGATCAGGATGCCTGCCGCGCCCATGAGCATGAGGGGTTCGCCGAGGTAGGCCATGCCCGGCAGCATGGCCAGACCGACGGCGGTCACCACAGTCCACGCCAGGGCCATGCCCAGGTTGGCCATGGGGCCCGCGAGGGCTACGTAGACCATGTCCTGCTTGGGGTTGCGCAGGTTGCCGAAGGCCACCGGCACCGGCTTGGCCCAGCCGAAGATGAACGGCGAGCCCAGGATCACGAGGACTGCCGGGAGGGCCACCGTGCCGATGGGGTCCACGTGCCGGAGTGGATTGAGCGTCAGGCGGCCCATGACATAGGCCGTATCGTCCCCGAACAGCCGCGCGACCCAGCCGTGGGCCACCTCGTGCAGGGTGATGGCCAGAAGCACCGGCGGCGCCCAGATGACGATCTTCTGAATCAGGGTCAATTCCATCGCGGAAGTATAGGGGTTGGGTGTGTCGCGGGGCAAACCGGCGGAGGGCAGAAACCCGCGCCCCTCATCGGGGTCGAAGGTTGGGCCGCGGCCTGCTAAGGTGGCGGCCCTCCCCCGGAGAGGAAGTGGGGAGGGGCTGCTTTATGGGTAGATCAAAGATCCTGTTTGCCCCTGCAGTTCGCTTATGGAATTATCCCAAAATTCTTAAATTCCCCAGACGAACAGGCGACCGCATTCGCACGAGCGCCAGGAGGAGGGCCTCATGGAAAAGCTGCTGATGGTTATGGTGAACACGGATCCGCGCCACGGGTCCGAGCTGGGCGCGCCGTTCTTTCAGGCCACCGTGGCCGCGGCCATGGAGTTCGAGGTGGAGGTCGTCATGACCGGCGGCGCCGGCGAGCTGGCCAAGAAGGGCGTGGCCGAGAACCTCGTGGTCCAGGAAGGCAGCGACAAGACCGTCTATGACTTCATCAAGGACGCCCACGAGGCCGGCGTGAAGTTCATGGCCTGCACCCCCACCCTGGATCTGCTGGGCGTCGACAAGGACGGCCTGATCCCCGAGGTCGAAGAGGTGGTAGGCGGCGCCTACGTCATCACCCAGGCGATGGACGAGGACACCTGCGTGATGACCTACTAAGGTCGACCTTCGCAGTGCCAAAGCCCGCCGGAAACGGCGGGCTTTTTTTCGCCGTGTTGCCAGGGTCCGTGGGCTGGGACCCGGACCGGGTGTCTACTCCCGCTCCTCGATGCGGGCGATGAGTCCGAAGCGGGGGTGGTCGAAGTAGTAGTACTGATCCGGCAGCAGGCGGCGGCTCTGGCGAAGGAAGTAATGGCGGGTATCCACCCCCCAGGGCATCCAGCGGCGGTGCTCGGTGAGCGCCAGGTTCACGGCAAGGTGCGCGTACCGGCCCTTGTGGAAGGTGAGGGAGCCCTGGAGACGGTCGGTGATCCAGTCGGCGGGTTGATCGCCACCCCCATCGCCGAGGAGAGTCCGGAGGGGCCGGTCCGCCACCCCTTCGAGGGCGGCGAAGCTCGGCCGGATGCTGGCCGGCCAGGATTCTTCCAGCGTCACCGGAGTGGCCTCCTCCTCGGGGACTGCCGGGGCCGTGAGCGTCCCCTGGGCAAGGGGGCGGTAGTCATCGTCGCGGGACAGGCGCTCCCAGAGGCCCTCCATGGGATCCTCTTCCTCCGGAGCGTTACCCGATCCCGCCCCATCGGCCCGCAGCGCCAGTTCGTCGCGACGCGGAGGGGAGGCGAGGGCCGGGTCGTCCCAGTAGTCCTGGTGCTGGAACAGCAGGAAGCGGACCACGTAAGGGGTCTCTTCCTGATCCGAGGGGTCCTCGGCCACCGCCCCGGCCGGACTCGTTACCAGAGCCGCGGCTCCCGCCAGCAACGTCAGGACAAAGTGCCTCACTGTTCGCTCGCCTCGCTCTCTTCCGATTCGGTGCCCGCCGCCGGGTGGGCGGCGCCCTCCAGCCATTCCAGGAACGATCCCGCTTCGGGGATCTCGTGCGTTTCGGAGAGGGCGCGCAGGGGCTCCACGCCCCGGCTGCGCACGGTCTCCGGGTCCCCGGCAAGGTGCAGGGCCCGATTGTACACCTCCGTCGCCTCGGCATGGCGGCCCTGGCCGAGGAGGGCGAGGCCGAGGGAGAACAGGGGGCCCGGACGGTCCTCCTTCTGGTCCAGGGCCTGGCGGAAATCGGTCTCGGCCTCGTCGAAGCGGCTGGCCTGCAGGTTGATCCGGCCCCGGAGCATCAAGCCGTCCACGGAGTCGGGGGCCTGTTCCAGCAGGGCGCTGACGTCATGCACCGCCCGCTCGAGGTTACCACGTTCCAGCTCCATCTCGGCCACCTCGCCGAGCAGGGCCGGGTCGTTGGGCTGGACCTGAAGGGCCTGGCGGTAGCGCTCGGCGGCCGCATCCCAGCTTCCCAGCTGCCAGAGAACCCGCGCATGGGCGCTCAACAGTAGGGCGTCCTCGGGGTTGGCCTCCAGGCCCTCCCGCAGCAGGCGCTCGGCCTCCTCGGGCTGCTGGCGGCGCGCCAGGAGATTGGCGTACTGGCGGAGGGTGCCCGGGTCGCCGGGGGACTGCTCCAGGGCGTGGCCCAGGACCCGTTGGGCCTCTTCCTGCCGGTTCAGGGAGTCCAGCAGATAGGCGTAATAACGGGCGATGTCAGCGCGCCTGGGGTCCGCCTCCAGGGCCCGCTTGTAGTGCGCCTCGGCCTCCTCCACCCGGCCGGTGTGCTCCAGGATCCAGGCCAGGTTGGAAAGGCTGTCGGCGGTGCTGGGGTGGCGGCGCAGGAGCTCGCGGGCGTAGCGCTCCGCCTCGGCGTAGTTGGATTTGCTGTCCGCTTCCAGCATGGCGTAGTAGAGCTCGTCGTCGGTGAGCAGATCCAGGCTGCGGTCGCTCACCGCGGTGGCCACCGTTTCCAGATAGGCCCCCGCCTCCGGGGAGACCGGCGACTGCAGGTCGAGGTGCTCCTCGCGCAGCTTCTTCAGGGCGTTCTGCTCCTCCTCCACGGCCCGCTCGATCCGGGACCGCTCCTCGGTAAGGAACTCGTCGATGAGCTTGCGGGTGAGGCGGCGTGTTTCCTCCTTGTTCTCCTCAAGGATGGACTCGCGCGCCTCCTGGGCCACCTGCTCCACCTTCTCCGACAGGCTCCTGCTGAACTCCTCGCTGCGCAGATGGCTGCTGGTGGCGCGCTCGATGATGTCCCGCAGCATGGTGTGGATGTAGCCGAAGCCGAAAACGCCGAGCAGGATGAGCACGAAGGTACCCACCCGCATGTAGAGGGCCAGGGTGGATTCCAGGCTGGAAGTCTCGTCGGCGAGGCGCTGGTCGAGGCTCTCAACGCGCGTCCCCGTCTGTTCCCGGATGTGGGACAGGTCGCTTTCCAACCGGGTGGTGCGCTCGCGGAGCTCCTGCACCTGGCGGCGCAGCTGACCGTTCTGCTCACGGAGGACATCGATGCGCTCCTGCAGGGCCCCCGACGGCCCGTCGGGGCCCTGCAATTGGGGAAGCTCGGGCGGCTGCTGCGCTAGGGCCGCGGTGGAGAACAATGGCAAGGCCCCGGCCAGGAGCAGGGCGAGGGCGGCGTACAGGACCCGGGGAATGGGCGGCAAGGCGTTCCCTCCGCAGGGATTGGTCAGGTTTCCGCGGCTTGGCGAAGCCGGTCGATTTGCGCGTCGGTGAGCCCCAGGAGATACAGGGCCCCGTCCAGGGAGCTGTGGATGAGGTTGTAGGGGGCCCGTTCCCGCACCTTGGGCTTGGCGTGGAAGGCCAGGCCCAGGCCCGCCTCGGCGATCATGGGGAGGTCGTTGGCCCCGTCGCCCAAGACGATGAGCTGATCCGCCCGCAGGCCCAGCCGATCGCGGAGCTCGCGAAGGTTGGTGGCCTTGCGCGCGCCATCCACGATCTCGCCCAGAACCCGGCCCGTCAGCCGGCCCTCGGCCACCTCCAGCACGTTGGCGTCGGTGTAATCCAGGCGGAGCTCGTCCTTCAGGCGGTCGGTAAAGAAGGTGAAGCCGCCCGACACCACGGCTACCCGAATTCCCATGCCCCTTGCGGTCTCCACCAGGCGCCGGGCGCCGGGATTGGCCACGATGCGCTCCCGGTACACCGATTCCAGCACATCCTCGGGCAGCCCCTCCAGCATCTTGACCCGTTCGATCAGGCTGCCCCTGAAGTCCAGCTCGCCGTTCATGGCCCGCTCGGTGATGGCCGCCACCTGGTCCTTGACGCCGGCGTGCTCGGCGATCTCGTCGATGCACTCCACGGCCAGGAGGGTGGAATCCATGTCCATCATCAGCAGGCCGGGCTCCGGCTGCTCATCCCGGGGCGGCAGCACCGCCAGGTCCACCCCAGCCTCTTCCGCGGCGGGGCGCAGGGCCCGGGTCAGCTCGTGGGGCTCGGCGGCGGGGCCGGCGAGGGTCAGCTCCACGGCGGCGTAGCTCTCCGAGAGGGTGCGCAGGCCGGTGACAACCAGGCCCTGTCCGTTCAGGGCCTCCGCCACCTCCATCAGTCGGGTCCCGTCCAGGTCCCCTCCCAGGGCCACCGCCCGGAAGGAACGGTCTCCGTGCCGGGCGACCCGCCATCCATAGGCCGTTCCGGAGGCAGCCAAGGCCTCGCCCAGAAACCGGTCAAGCGCTTCCCCGGTGGGGTCCGGAAGGCTCTCCACCGTCCCCACCGCCAGGCGGAAGTCCCCGAAACCCAGGGTTTCCACCGGGCCGGCTAGCCCGTCCAGGCCTTGCAGGGCGGCGCCGGGGTCGGAGCCGGGCGCGGCGGAGAAGGCATTGATCCGGTACGCATGCTGGGCCATGTGGGTCTCCTGGAATGGGAACTGGGGGGGTCAGTCGGTCTGCGGGGCCGCTGCCGGGGTCTCCGGGGCCGCCTGATCGCTTGCCAGAAGGGCCAGGAGCTGGCGGACGCCCTCGATGCGCGCGGAGGGCTCACCCCAGTCCGCCTTGACGCGCAGCTCGCGGTCGCCGTGCAGGGCGTAGCGCTGGGGATCCTCCTGAAGGAGCGCCACCAGGCGGTCCGGGCCCACCCGGGGCCGGTGGGAGAACACCACGCGACCGCCCACGGGGCCTGCCTCCAGGCGCTCGATGCCGAGGGTCCGGGCCTGGAGCTTGAGCTGGGCCACCTCCAGGAGGTGGCTGGTGGAATCCGGCAGCCGGCCGAAGCGGTCCACGATCTCCTCGCGCAGATTCTGCAGGGTCTCGCGGTCGGGAGCGGAGGCGATGCGCTTGTAGAGGACGAGGCGCTCGTGGACGTCGGGAAGGTAGTCCTCGGGGATCAGGGTAGGCAGGTGGAGGTGGACCTGGATGCCGTGGTCCTCCTCCTCCAGCTCCGTGTCCATGTCCACGCCGCGGCCCGCCTTGAGGTCCTCGATGGCCTCGTTGAGCAGCTCCACGTAGGTCTCGAAGCCCACGGCGTCAATGTGGCCGCTCTGCTCCTCGCCGAGGATCTCGCCGGCGCCGCGGATCTCCAGGTCGTGGTTGGCGATGAGAAAGCCCACGCCGAGGTCCTCCAGGGATTCGATGGTCTCCAGGCGCTTCTCGGCGTCGGCGGTGAGGCCCTGGCGGCTGTTGACCATGAGGTAGGCGTAGGCCCGGTGGCTGGAGCGGCCCACCCGGCCGCGCAGCTGGTGGAGCTGGGCGAGGCCGAAGCGGTCGGCGCGGTTGATGATGATGGTGTTGGCGCTGGGGATGTCGATGCCCGACTCGATGATGGTGGTGGTCACCAGCACGTTGAAGCGCTGGTGGTAGAAGTCGGACATGACGTCCTCGAGCTCCCGCTCGCGCATCTGCCCGTGAGCCACACGGATGGTGGCCTCCGGCACCAGCTTCTCGATCTGCTCCCGGGTGCGCTCGATGGTGCGCACCTCGTTGTGCAGGAAGTACACCTGCCCGCCGCGCCGGATCTCGCGCAGGATCGCCTCGCGGATCAGGGCGTCGTCCCACTCGGAGACGAAGGTCCGCACCGCCAGGCGCTCGTCGGGCGGGGTGGCGATGATGGAGATGTCGCGGATCCCCGCCATGGTCTGGTTGAGGGTGCGCGGGATGGGCGTGGCGGTGAGGGTGAGCATGTCCACCTCGGCGCGCCAGCGCTTGAGGCGCTCCTTCTGGCGCACACCGAAGCGGTGCTCCTCGTCCAGGATCACCAGGCCCAGGTCCTTGAAGGTCACGTCCTTCTGCAGCAGGCGGTGGGTGCCCACGGCGATGTCCACCTTGCCCGCCTCGATCCCCTCCAGCGCCTGGTTGACCTCCTTCTGGGACTGCATGCGCGAAAGCAGCTCGATGCGCACCGGGTGATTGGCGAAGCGGTCCCGCAGGCTGTCGTGGTGCTGCTGGGCGAGCAGGGTGGTGGGGGTGAGCAGCAGCACCTGCTTGCCGGCCTGCACCGCCAGGAAGGCGGCACGCATGGCCACCTCGGTCTTGCCGAAGCCCACGTCGCCGCACACCAGCCGATCCATGGGCTGGGGCGCCTGCATGGAGCCCAGCACCTCCTCGATGGCCTTCTCCTGGTCCGGGGTCTCCTCGAAGGGGAAGTCGGCGGCGAATTCGTGGTAGGCGCTGTCGGGGGCGGGGAAGGCGTAGCCCTCCTTGGCGGCCCGCTTGGCGTAGAGCTCCAGCAGCTCGGCGGCGGTGTCGCGGGCCTTCTTCTTGGCGCGGGCCTTGGCGCGGCGCCACTGGTCGCCGCCCAGCTTGTGCAGCGGCGCCTCCTCCTCGGCGGAGCCGGTGTAGCGGCTGATGCGGTCCAGGGCGTCCACCGGCACGTAGAGCTTGTCGCCGCCGGAGTACTCCAGAACCAGGTAGTCGCTGTCGTAGCCCTCCCCGCTGGGCAGGCGGGTGAGGCCCTGGTATCGGCCCACGCCGTGGTCCTCGTGGACCACCGGACTGCCGATCTCCAGCTCGCCCAGGTTGCGGATCACCGCCTCGGGGTCCCGCTGCCGCTTGCGGGCCTCCGGGCGCGGGGCCCGGCCGCCGAAGATCTGCGCTTCGGGGATGACGCGCACCGCCGGATCCTGCAGCACCAGCCCGTGCTCCAGATTTCCCACCGTCAGGGCCAGGCTGTCGGCGCGGGAGCAGAATTCGTCCCAGTCCGCCACCTCGTGGGGGATCAGGTGGCGCTCCCCGAGCAGTTCGCGCAGGGTCTCCCGGCGGCCGGCGCTCTCTGCCACCAGCAGGGTGGGGGTGTCGCCGTGCTCGGTGAGGAAGCGTGCCAGCTCATCGATGGCGGCGTGGCGCTCCCGGGCGGCAGGGAAGGCGTGCGGGGCCTCAACCGGGGCATCGCGGCCCGGGTCCCCGGTGGGCTCGGGGGCGAGCTCCACCCGGCTGAAGGCGTCCAGCCGATCCTCCACGGCCTCGGCATCCAGGAACAGCTCCTCCGGGGGTAGCACGGGCCGCAGGGGGTCTTTGGAGCGGATGGTGAAGCGCTCCCGCACCTCGCTGTCCCATTCCCGGGCGATGTCCTCCCGGCCGGCCGGCAGGGCCACCAGCGCGGAGCGGGGCAGGTAATCCGCGAGGGTGGCGGTGCGCTCGAAGAACAGGGGCAGGTAGTACTCGATGCCACCGGGGGCCAGGCCCTGGGAGACGTCCCGGTACAGGGGAATGTTGTGGGGGTCGCCCTCGAAGCGCGTGCGAAAGGCGCTGCGGAAATGCTGGATGCCCTCCTCGTCCAACGGCACCTCGCGGGCGGGCAGCAGCCGCACCTCCTCCACCTGGCCGGTGGTGAGCTGCGTCTCCGGATCGAAATAGCGGAGGCTGTCCACCTCCTCGTCGAACAGGTCGATGCGGATGGGCCGCTCGGTGCCCGCCGGGAACAGGTCCACGATGCTGCCGCGGATGGCGAATTCCCCGGGCTCCTTGACCTGGGAGACGGCTTGGTAGCCGGCCCGGTCCAGGCGCTCCCGGAAGGATTCCGGATCCAGGGTGTCACCGACCCGGATCCAGAGGGCGAAACGGTCCAGGAACTCCGCAGGGGGCAGGGCCTGGGAGAGGGCGGCCCAGGGCGCCAGCAGGATCCCCCCGCCGCCGTTGTGGAGGTGGTAGAGGGTGGTCAGGCGCTGGTTCACCAGGTCCGCGTGGGGCGCGAAGGTGTCGTAGGGCAGGGTCTCGCCGTGCGGGAACAGGTGGACGTGACCGCCCAGCTCCGACCCGCCGTAGAAGCGCAGCTCCGCGGCAAAGCGCTGCATCTGGGGGATGTCCCGGCAGACCACCAGGAGCGCCCCATCGTGCTCCCGGTAGGCGGACAGCACGGCCAGGGCGGCGGAGCCGCCCTGCAGGTTGCCCCAGGTGGTGGCGTTTCCCGACTCGGGGAGCGGCAGGCGAATGGCGCAGGACCGGTGCATGGACGTTCTTTGGTTCCGCTGGGTGATGGCTTGGAGATGAAAGCAGCGATACGGGGCGCCGCCCACCGGCGGGCCCGGCGGGAAAAAGGACCCATTTTCCCGCAACGACCGCATAAGCACAATGCGATCCACCGGGCCATGGGCTATACTCACTCTCCCATTGCCATAGCCACGACCCGGAGCAGGACATTTCCTTGGCTGATACCAACGAGCGCCGCGTCTGGGCGATCGTGCCCGGTGCCGGAATCGGCACCCGCATGGGCAGCGAGCGTCCCAAGCAGTACTTGGAGCTGGCCGGCCGGACCATCCTGGAGCATACCCTGGAACGGCTCCTGGACCAGGGGGAGATCCACGCGGTGCTGCCGGTGATCCGCCCCGACGACCCCTATTGGCCCACGGTGCGCGACCGCCTGGGGGGCCACCCCAAGCTGCTCGCGGAGGCAGCGGGCGGTAAGGAGCGCGCCGATTCGGTCGCCAACGGCCTCGCGGCCTTGACCCATCGGACCACGCGGGACCTGATTTTGATCCATGACGCCGTGCGCCCCTGCATCCGCGCCGAGGAGATCCGGGCCGTGATCGGCGCGGCTGCCGAGACCGCCGGGGCCATCCTGGCGGTGCCGGTGGCGGACACTCTGAAACGGGTGGACGGAGAGGGCCGCATCGAGGCCACCGTGGACCGGGCCGGCCTCTGGCGGGCCCAGACCCCGCAGGTGTTCCCGGCAGGGATCCTGGAGGAGGCCCTGGAGGCGGCCCGCCACAACCCAGCGCCCGCCACCGACGAAGCCAGCCTCCTGGAGCGGGCCGGATACCCGGTGCAGGTGGTGGTGGGTCGAGAGGACAACCTCAAGGTCACCCGCCCCGAGGACCTGGCCCTGGCCGAACTGTTCCTGGGAGCGCGGTGATGCGGGTGGGGCAGGGCTACGACGTGCACGCCCTCGTGGAGGGCCGTCCCCTCATCCTCGGCGGGGTCCCCATTCCCTTCGAGCTTGGCTTGGCGGGCCACAGCGACGCCGACGTGCTGCTGCACGCGGTGTGCGACGCCCTCCTCGGGGCTGGCGGCCTTGGCGACCTGGGGCGCCATTACCCGGACACCGACGCCGCCCACGCCGGCCGGGACAGCCGCGAGTTCGTCCGCGACGTGGCCGGGCAACTGGCCGCGGGCGGCTGGCGCGTTGGCAACGTGGACGCCACGGTGGTGGCCGAGCGGCCAAAGCTCGGCCCCTACGTGGCGGAGATGGAGGCCAACCTGGCCGCCGACCTCGGCGTGGACCCCGGCCGGGCCAACGTGAAGGCCACCACCACCGAGCGCCTCGGCTGGACCGGTCGGGGAGAGGGCATCGCCGCCATGGCCGTGGCCCTGCTGGAGCCGGCCCGGTGACCGCCGGCCGCGCCCGGGACCCCGTGCCCCCCGCCGCTCCATCGCCCGAATCCCTTCCCGACGACCCCTGGCCCGTGGCCCATCCCGGCTTCCGCCCGCCGGGCCGGTTCCGCCTGGAGCCGGAGGACTTCCGGGTCACGGAGATCCTCCCCTTCGAGGCGGAAGGGGAGGGGAACCATTTCCTCCTGCGGGTCCGCAAGGTCGGCGTGAACACCGACCGGGTGGCCAAGGACCTTGCCCGGCTGGCCGGATGCCGGCCCAGGGATGTGGGCTACGCGGGTCTCAAGGACCGGTACGCGGTGGCGGTGCAGCATTTCACCGTTCCGGCGGAGAAGGTGGCCGACGACCCCCGGCAATGGGCCGGGCCGAGCTGGGGGGTGGAGGCCGGGGATCGGGTGCGGAAAAAGCTGAAGCGCGGCGCCCTCGCGGGCAACGCCTTCCGCCTGCGGCTGCACCTGGCCCCGGCGGGGCGGGAGGCGGCCGCCGCCCGCTTCGAGCGGGTGCTTTCCCGGGGGGTGCCCAACTATTTCGGTCCCCAGCGCTTCGGGCGGGAAGGGGGCAACCTGGCCGGCGCGCGGCGACTGTTCGCGGGCGGGGCCCAGCCAGACCGTCGCCTGCGGGGGCTCTACCTCTCGGCGGCGCGGAGCTACCTGTTCAACCGGGTCCTGGCAACGCGGATCGGGGAGGGCAGCTGGGGGCGTCTGCTCGAAGGGGAGTACGCCGTGTTCCCGGACGTGAACAGCGGTTTCGTGGTGACGGATCCCGCGGCGGAGACGCAACGCCTGGACGCCGGCGATCTGCACCCCAGCGGGCCCCTGCCCGGCGTGGACGGGCCCGGGCCCAGGGGGGAGGCAGCGAAGCTGGAAGACCGGATCCTGGCGGCGGAGCCGGGGCTCCTGGAGGGGCTGCGGGTCGCGGAGGTTAAGGGGCATCGTCGAGCCTTGCGGGTGGTCCCCCGGGACGGCTCGGTGGAAAGCGATGCCGGGGGCCTGTGGGTCGGCTTCCTCCTGCCGGCGGGCAGCTTCGCCACCGCGGTGGTGCGTGAGGTGATTTCCGTGGGGAGCCCGGGGTAGGGAAACCGGTTGCGGCGGGGGCCCCTGAAGCCGCTCCTTGCAGGGTCAGCACGCCTTCCTGAGTTATTTTTTCAGCAGGACGTAGACCGCCCCTGTTCCCCCGTCGACGGCCGTGCAGGAAGCGAAGGCCAGCACCTCCTCTCGCCGGGCCAGCCATTTCTGCACCTTGCCGCGGAGCACCCCCTCACCGCCGGGGGAGCGCAGCCCCTTGCCGTGAACCACCCGGACGCAGCGGCGCCCGCGGGCCAGGGACTGGTGAAGGAAGGCGCCCAGGGATTCCCGGGCCTCCTCCACCCGCAGGCCATGCAGGTCGATGGCGCCCTCCACGGGCACCTGGCCGGTGCGCAGGCGACGGCGTACGCGGCGCTGCAGCCCCTCCCGGCACCAGAAGACCTCCTCCCCGGTCTCGGCGGGCTCGGGGTCGGCGGCGCCGGTGGCCAGGTCCAGGCGCGCCTGCTCCGCCTCCCGCTCTCGCTGGGCGGCCACCGGGGGCGGGGCCGGCCGTTCGGGAACGGCACGATCCGTGCTCAGGGGGGCCACATCCGCCACGGCCTCGCGAAAGACCGCCCGCTCTTCGGGGTCGAGGTCCGGGGTCCGGTCGTCTAGGTGTTTTTCTCCAGCCATTTGTCGGCCTCCATGGCCGCCATGCAGCCGGTACCGGCGGCGGTGATCGCCTGCCGGAAATGCTTGTCCTGAACGTCCCCGCAGGCGAACACCCCGGGAATGTTGGTGGCGGTGCTGTCGGGGGCGGTGTTGATGAAGCCCGCTTGGTCCATGTCCAGCTCGTTGCCGAACATGTCCGTATTGGGCTTGTGGCCGATGGCGATGAACACGCCCTGGAGGTCCAGGTCCTGGGTCTCTCCGGACTGGTTGTTGCGCACCCGCGCCCCAGTGACGCCCATGTTGTCACCGAGCACCTCGTCGAGCTCGGTGTTCCACAGGACGTCGATGTTGTCCTTCTCGAACAGCTTCTCCTGCATGATCCGCTCCGCGCGGAACTCGTCCCGGCGGTGGACCACCGTCACCTGGTCGGCGATGTTGGCCAGGAACAGGGCCTCCTCCACGGCGGAGTCGCCGCCTCCCACCACCATGACCTTCTGACCCTTGTAGAAAAAGCCGTCGCAGGTGGCGCAGGCGGAGACGCCCTTGCCTTTGAACTCCTCCTCGGAGGGCAGCCCCAGGTACTGGGCGGAGGCCCCGGTGGAGACGATCAGGGCGTCGCAGGTATAGGTGCCCTGGTCGCCGTTGAGGGTGAAGGGGCGCTCGTTCAGGTCGGCGGCGCTGATGTGGTCGAAGATGATTCGGGTGTCGAACCGCTCCGCCTGCCGCTTCATGCGGTCCATGAGCTCCGGTCCCTGGATCCCATCGGGCTCCCCGGGCCAGTTGTCCACGTCGGTGGTGGTCATGAGCTGGCCGCCGGGCTCCATGCCCTGGATCACGACCGGGTCGAGATTGGCGCGGGCGGCGTAGATGGCGGCGGTATAGCCGGCCGGGCCGGATCCCAGGATGATCAGGCGGTGGTGTTGGGTTTCGGGCATTCCAGAAGGCTCCAGAGCGGTTGGGGGGTGCGGTTTGGACCCCTTGGAGAACGGCGTTAGAGTGCTCCTTGATGCGGATCTAGAAAATACTACGCGCCCCGGGCAGCGTAAAGCTGACGGGGCGGATAGGGCATTTCCGGGGAGGCTGCGTGACTCAAGGCATCGATATCGGCATCCCGCGCGAGCGCAAGCCCGAGGAACGGCGGGTGGCCCTCGTCCCCGAGGCCGTTGGCGAGCTGGTGCGCGAGGGGCATCGGGTCCGGGTGGAGAGTGGGGCCGGCACCGGCAGTGGCTTCGGAGACGAGGCGTTCCGTTGGGCCGGCGCGGAGGTGGTGGGCTCCGCGGAGGATCTTTACGCGGCCAGTCGTTTGATCCTCAAGGTCAAGGAGCCGATCCCCGAGGAATACGGCTTCTACCGCAGCGACCATGTCTTGTTCAGCTTCCTGCACCTGGCGGCGGTTCCCGACCTGGCGGCGTTCCTGCAGGATCGGGGGGTGACGGCGTTCGCCTTCGAGACCCTCGAGGATCACGCCGGCCGCCTGCCTTTGCTGGCGCCCATGAGCGCCATCGCCGGCAAGGTGGCCGCCCAGTACGCCATCACCCTCCTGCACGCGCCGCAAGGGGGGAAGGGGCTGCTCCTCGGGGGGGCGCCGGGGACGGAGCGCGGCCGGGTGGCCGTGCTCGGGGCCGGGGTCGTCGGCAGCAGCGCCGCCGCGCTGCTGAGCGCTGCCGGCGCCCGGGTGGATGTCTTCGATCTGGACCTGGACCGGGCCGAAGACTTGGCCAAGCACGGTCCCGGACAGATCACGGGGCTGTATCCGTATCAGGACGCGGTCTCCGAGGCCGTGGGAGAGGCGGACGTGGTGGTGGGGGCGGTCCTTTCCCCGGGCGCGCGGGCCCCCACGGTGGTCAGCCGCGACCAGGTGGCCGCAATGCGTCCGGGTTCGGTGATCGCCGATGTGGCCGTTGACCAGGGGGGATGCGTGGAGACCACGCGCCCCACGGACTATACCCGCCCCACCTTCCTCGAGGAGGGGGTTCTCCATTTCGGCGTGACCAACATCCCCGCCGCGGTTCCGCTCAGTGCCAGCCGGTCCCTCTCGGCCCGCTTGTTGCCATACGCCAAAAAGTTGGCAAGAATGCCCTTGAACGATTTGGAGGGGGCTGTGAGACAAGCCCCGGACATGGACGCTGCGCTCAATGTTGTCCGCGGAGGCATCCACAACCAGGAAGTGGCCGCCTCCCTGTCCGGATAGCCTGCGCCCCTCGAAAGGGGGAGGGAAGCCTTCGGGATTCCCGGCGGGGCCTTGGCGCGGATCAGGATGGAAGGGTGTATGGAGACGGGCAAAAAAGGGAAAAAACAGGATCTCGGCGCGAAGCTGGTCGAGAAGGGCCTGCTGAAGGAGCAGACCCTGGCCAGTGCGCGGTCGCAGGCGCAGGAGATCAAGGAGCCCTTCGAAGAATTCCTGATGAAGCAGGGCTACGTACGGGAGGAGGATCTCCTTCCGATCCTGTCCGAGCTGTACCGGATTCCCCTCGTGAACCTGAACGACCTCACCATTCGTTCGGACGCGGCCAGCCTGCTCCCCTACGAGATCGCCAGCAAATACCAGGTCCTCCCCCTCGGCCAGCGACGCGGGTCCGTGGTGCTCGCCATGCGCGAGGCCCACAACATCCGTCTAGTGGACGAACTGCGCTTCCATGTGGGGCGACCGGTGCAGACGGTGTATGCCCCCCAGAAGGCCATCGAAGACCGCCTTGGCGACGTCTATGGGGCCGGGGGTTCCGGCCTCATGGGAGGCGGGGAAGATAGCGCCATTGATGAAGCCATCAGCGAAATGGAGGTGGAAGAGGGAGGCGGAAACGAGGATGAACAGAGCCAGGCCAGCGTGGAGGAGGAGAGCAATTCCTCGCCCATGGTCAAGCTGGTCAACGAGATCCTCTTCCGCGCGGTCCAGAAGGGCGCCTCCGACATCCATCTGGAATCGGCGGAGAATTCCCTGGTGGTGCGTTTCCGGATCGATGGCGCCCTGCGGGTGATTCGCCGGCTCCCTAAGAAGGTCCAGAATCCCGTCATCTCCCGGGTCAAGGTGCTGGGCGGCATGGACATCTCCGATTCCCGCCGGCCCCAGGACGGACGGCTGAAGATGCGCATGGGCGAGAAGACCCTGGACCTCCGCGTCTCTACCCTGCCCACCTTCTGGGGAGAGAAGGTGGTGATGCGTATTCTCGACCAGGGGGGCGTCGGCCTGGACCTGGACGTGCTAGGATTCCTGCGCGCGGAGCGTGAGCAGATCGAGGACATCATGCACCAGCCCCAGGGCATGATGCTGGTCACCGGCCCCACCGGCTCCGGTAAGACAACAACCCTGTACTCCGTCCTCTCCGCCATCAATACCGAGGACATCAACATCATCACGGTGGAGGACCCGGTGGAGTTCCAGCTCCCAGGGATCAACCAGGTCCCCGTGAACGCCAAGGCCGGCATGACCTTCGCCGCAGGACTCCGGTCGATCCTGCGTCAGGACCCTAACGTGATCATGGTGGGTGAGATCCGCGACCAGGAGACCGCCGAGATCGCGCTGGAAGCCGCCGAAACCGGCCACATGGTGTTCTCCACCCTGCACACCACCTCCGCTGCAGGCGCGGTTACCCGGCTTCTGGAAATGGAAGTGCCGGGGTATCTGATCTCCTCCAGCCTGTCCGGAGTGATCGCGCAGCGCCTGCTGCGGCGTAACTGCCCCGACTGCAGCGAGCCGGTGGATGTCGGCGATGCGATCCGCAAAAAGTACAATATCCCGGACCACGTCACCTTCTACGAGGGGCAGGGCTGCTCCACCTGCGACGGCCAGGGCAAGAAGGGCCGGATGGGTGTCTACGAGATGCTCATCCCCGATCGGGAGGTGGTCGAGGGCATCAACCGGGGAGCAAGCGAGGCCGATCTTGTGGAGCTGGCCCGGCGCTCCGGCATGAACCTGATGTTCGAGGACGGTCTGGTCAAGGCCATGCGTGGGGCAGTGGCCTTCGGCGACGTTCTCAACACGGTGGGCTCGCCCACGGGCGTGAACATTGACGCCGAGCGGCTCCTGGAGCAGGCTGATTTGCCCTGGTCCGAGCGGGGTCTTACCGCCACCCGCAAAAAGGAGCGCGAGGCGGACGAGCCCGAGACCATCCTGGTAGTGGACGATTCCCGGACCATCCGGGACATGAGCCGCTTCGTGCTGGAGAGCGAAGGCTACCGGGTCATCCAGGCGGAGGATGGCCGTGAAGGGCTCGAGGTGGTTTCCAAGGAGATGCCGGACCTGGTGCTCACGGATATGCAAATGCCCAATATGGACGGCGACGAGCTGACCCAGAAGATCAAGGGGGATCCCAGCCTCGCCCGGATTCCGGTGGTGGTGCTCACCTCCCAGGAAGGCGAGGAGACCGAGGCAGGGGTGCTCGGCCACGGCGCGGACGATTTCATCAACAAGCCCATCGAGCCCATGACCCTCACAGCCCGGGTGAAGAAGATCCTGGCCACCTACCGCCAGTTCTACGGCGAAGGTGGCAAGGTCCCCGGACAGGATGATGATCTGCCCCAACAGGTGGTGTCCTAAGTGGCTGCGGTTCAGGAAGGCTACGGGGCCGGGGTGGGGCAAGCGGAGGGCCGCTTCACCATCGTGGGCCTCGGGGGATGGTATTTCGCTATTCCGCTGGAGCGCTCCGCAGGATCCATGGAGGCCGTCTCCTTGACCCGTGTGCCTATGGCGCCGGAGGCGGTGATGGGCCTGACCCACATCCAAGGTCGGATCCTTACGGTCCTGGATCTTCGTCATCTGCTCGGTCTTGAGCTGGAGGGGGGGCCGCGGCGCTTCCTGCTGGTGGAAGACGAGGAGGAGCAGGTGGGACTTGATGTCGATACGGTGGAGGACATTGTCCTGGTCGCTCCACTGGATCTGGACTCCATCGAGGTGGAGCTGCCTCCCGGAGTGCGGGCGAATGCCTCGGGCTTCTTCAGGTGGCGCGGAAATCCCGTGGTGAATCTCTCCGTCGAGCGGCTCTTGAAATGAATGGCAAATGGGCGGGGCCCCCTGGGGCCATAAGCCCGGCAGGGGCAATCAATAAAGGGATGATGCATGTCCACGCTTAACATCAGGCAACGGATCCTGCTGGGGATCAGCGCCGTCCTCTTGCTTTGGGTGCTGATCGTAGCCGTAACCTACTTGGTTCAGGACAAGCAGGCCCGGCTCTTGGAGGACTATTCCCAGTCGAACCTTCAAGCCGAGACGGTGACCCGGATGCAGCTGGCCTTGGTGGGCCTTTTGCCGCCCATGAACGGCTACCTGCAGTCCCAAGACCCCGAGCACCGGGAAACCTTTGAGGAGGAGCTCCAGAACTACCGCCAGGCCATGCAGAAGGTGGAGGAGATTCCAGATCTCCCGGAGAAGGCCCAGACCAATATCAAGGAAGTCAAGGATCTGGTTGAGAATATCGAATCCACTGGGTCCCAGATCCTCGAGGTGGACGAGATCACCTCCACCGAGGAATCCATGGCTACCATTGCGGAATCCCTGGTCTATCTCGCCAAGGACAAGTCCGACGACCTGCGGGGCACCCTGACCCAAAGGGCTGAGGGCCTGCAGGAAGACGTGCAGGATCAGTCGCAGTTCGCCATTCTCGGAAGCCTGGGCGTTACCGGGGCCGCCATCCTGGTCGCGCTGCCCCTGACCCTCTTCATGGTGGGCTGGATCCGGCGCACCGTAGAGGACATCCGTTCGCGGGTGCAGGAGGAATCCTCCGCCATTCTGGGGTCCATGGAGGCCCAGGTCCGCTTCACCTCCGAGCTGGAGCAGGCCATGGGCACCATGACCCAGTCCATGGAGCAGATGAGCGGCGTGTCGAGGGACATTGCCCAGTCGGCCTCCTCCGTGGACGAGGTGGCGCGAGAGACCCGGGAGACCGCCCGCAACGGCGCCAAGGACGTGGAACGGGTGGTGCGCTCCATGGACGAGATCCGCAACGGGGTGCGCGACATCAACAACAAGATCACCCATACGGGCACCAAGGCCCAGCAGATCGCCGACGCGGTGGCCTCGATTGACGAGATCGCCGACGAAACCCATATGCTCGCCCTGAACGCCGCCATCGAGTCGGCGGCGGCCGGCGAGTACGGTCAGCGCTTCGGCGTGGTCGCCGCGGAGGTCCGCCGCCTCGCCGAGCGCACCCGGGAGTTCACCGACGAGGCCAACCGCCTCATGCAGGAGGTGCGCTCCTCCACCGAATCCTCCATCGAGGCTACGGAGGCGGGTGTGCAATCCGTGGAGCAGGGGGTGGAGATGACCAAGCAGGCCGGGCAGGCCCTGTCCGGGATTCTGGAAATGACGGACCGTACCGCCCAGGCCACCCAGCAGATCGCTACCTCCACCGAGGAGCAGGACGCCTCCACGGCCGAAGTCCGGCAACAGCTCGAGGACATCTCCGCCAAGCTCCAGGAGACCACCAAGGGCCTTAAGCAGTCCGAGGAGATCGCTTATCGCATGAGCGAGGTTACGGACCGCATGAACCGGGAGCTTTAAGGGCACCCGATGGCCTCCGGATTCGACTTCTCAGCTTTCATCGCCGGCTTCCAAGAGGAAGCCGAAGAGCGCCTTCACGCCATCGAATCCACCCTCGTGGAACTGGAGAAGGGTGGGGTGGACGCGGACCAGATGGAGCGCCTACGCCGGGATGCCCATTCGGTGAAGGGCTCCGCGAATATGCTCCAGCTGCGGGACATCGGGGAGTCCGCCCATGTCCTGGAGGATGCCTTCGCCTACCTGCGCGACGGGACCGCCGCGCCCCATCGTGCCTATACGGATTTCATGTTCCAGGTGGTGGATGCCCTCCGCTCCCGGATCGGGCATGCCGATGCCCCGGACGCCCAGCCCCTTGACGCCGACGGCCTGCGGGAGCAGCTGGAGAGCCTGGAAGGCCAGGAGGACGAACAGCCCGAGGCGCCGCAGCCGCAAGATGCGGCGGTGGTCGGAGAGCCCGGCTCCCCCCAGGAGGAGGCGGACCCGGAGGCCGCGTCTGCTCCGCCCTCCGGGTCCGACCCGGGTTCTGAGCCCGATCCCGTGCCCGCCGAGACTCCCGGGGGTCCGGAAAGAAGCGATCTTCAGGAGGCGGCAAGCATAGGGGTGCCCGAGCCCCTTGCCGATGTGCGCGACGAGACCGCGGCCATCCTGGACGGCATCCAGGAAGTCCTCGGCTCCGGCGACCCCATGGCTGCCGCGTCCGATTCCTTCCTGGAACGCATCGACGGCCTGGCCGTTTCTCTGCGTCAGGACGGGCTAGAGGATGCGGCAGAGGGGGTCGACCTGATCGCCGGCGTTCTGGAATCCCCGGCCGTAGGGGGACTTCCGGCCTCTCTCGGGGAGCTTCTGCAGAACCTGGCTCACCGGGTCCGCCTCCGGGTCGACTACGCCGGGGAAGCCGACGGGCGTCCTCTGGACCAGCAAAAGATCCGCCAGGCTCGGGACCTCCTGGAGCAATGGGGGCTCATTCAGGCCGGGCAGGGACCCGCGGACCAGGCAGAGACCGCTCCCCGAGACACGGAAAAGCCCTCTGTGGCGCAACCGAGGGAGACGGAAGCAGCGCCCCCCGAGGAAGATGACGAGGTTCCCGCCATCGCCCAATCCGGGGACACCGGGGGCCGTGCCACCTCGCGCAAAGGTGCGGGGATGGATGTCTCCGCCTTCCTGGAAGGCTTCCAGGGTGAGGCCCTGGAGGAGCTGGCCCTGATTCAGGACGGATTGCTGAAAGCAGAGCAGGGGGAGCTGGACGAGGAGCGTCTCGATGCCATGCGGCAGAAGGCCCACAGCCTGAAGGGGTCGGCCAACATGCTGGGGGTCGAGGACATTGGCGGCGGCGCGGAGCTTCTTGAGGAGGGTCTAGAAACCCTGGCTTCGGGGGGGAGGGGGGATGTCGGGGGCCTGCTGGGCCTCCACGACGTTCTGCGCGATGCCACAGATCAGGTCCTCGACGAAGACCGGCCACGAGTGGACGTGCCAGGATGGCGCAAGCGCCTGGAGGAGGGGCCATCCGAAACCGAGCGCGACCCCGCGCCCGCCGGCGCGACGGAAGCGCCCAAGCCTCCTCCCGAGGAACCATCCACAGAGGCTCCCGCCCCTCCCACCGGAGGCCCGCAGGCTGAGCCCGGGAAGGCGCGCTCCGCCAGCACGGGGCGCGGGACGATGCGGGTCAGCGCCCAGCGCCTCGAACGCCTGAGTGAGGGGGTGATCGGGCTGGCAATGGACCGGGCCACGCAGGAGGATCGCCGGGCCGAGATGGACCAGATCATCTCCGACTTCCGCGCCCTGCGGAGCCAGTGGGAACTGCTGGAGGGGGAGCTCCCCGAATCGGGGCCCCTCGTGCAGCAGCAGAGGAGCCTCGCCAACCAGCTGGAGAACCTTTCCCAAGCCCTGAACCGATTCCGCCAGGAAACCGAGCTGGACATCGCTGCCCGGCATGGGCTGTACGACGAAATCCACCAGCGGGTCATGGCGCTCATGGTCTCCCCGCTGGGCACCATCTTCTCCGTGCTGCCCCGTTCCGCCCGGGATCTGGCCCAGCGCTTTCAGAAACGGGTGGAGCTCTCCATCGAGGGCAGCGAGATCGAGCTTGAGCGCAAGAACGTGGACGCGCTCCTCGAGCCCCTTGTCCATTTGGTGACCAACGCCATTTCCCACGGCATCGAGGATCCCGACGAACGCGAGGGCGCCGGCAAGGATCCGGTGGGACACATCCGGGTCCGGGCCGAGCACATCGGCGGTGAAGTTGCCATCTCCGTATCCGACGATGGCCGCGGCATCGATTACGAAAAGGTCCGGGAGACGGCGATTCGAACCGGGGTGACTACCGCGGCGGAAGCCGAGAGCATGCTCCCCTACGACCTCCTCCAGATGCTCTTTCGTCCCGGTTTCTCCACCAAGGAGGAGGTCAGCCAGATCTCCGGGCGAGGGATCGGAATGAACGCTGTCCGGGACGCTGTCCAACGGATGACCGGCTCCATCCAGGTGGATTCGGAGGTGGGGAAGGGGACCACCTTCACGCTCAATATTCCAGTTTCCACCGCCGTGCAACGTGTGTTGAAGTTCCGGGTCGGGGATGAGGTCTACGGGGTGCTCGCCAACCAGGTGGAGCGCATCCTTGGCCTCAATGAAGTGGTGCTTACCGAATCCCGGGGCCAGCGTCATTTCCAATACCATGGCAACCAAGTGCCCGCTACCTGGCTAAGCGAGCTGTTTGCAACCAGCAGCGACGAGATCCAGGAGACGCCGAACCTGCGACTGGTGGTGGTGCGGCACCTGGAGGGGTACATTGGGCTGGTGGTGGACGATGTCATCGAGGAGACCCAGGCGGTTGTCAAGGATGTCAGCGGCTACCTCCGCCGGCATTCCGTGCAGGGGCTGATCGGCACCACCATCTCCGGCGCCGGCGAGGTTCAGCTGCTGCTGGAGCCCACCGGCATCAAGGAAATGGAACGGACGGCCCCTCTGTCCCTGCAGTCGAGCGAGCGTTTGCCCGATGACCCCCTGCGTGGCCTCCGCGTGCTGCTGGTTGAGGACTCCCCTCTGGCCCGGCAGATGGAGCGGGCGGTGCTGGAGAATGCCGGAATGGAGGTGGACACGGCCGTGGACGGCCTCGATGCCCTCGACCGCATGGAGGTGAAATACCCCGACATTGTCATCTCCGATGTGGAGATGCCCCGCATGGATGGCTACGATCTGCTGCGCAAGCTGCGTGACGACAGCCGTTTCCGCAGCCTGCCGGTCTTCATGGTCACCTCCCGGGACAGCGATGAGGACCGAGGGACCGCACAGCACCTCGGCGCGGACGGTTTCCTCAATAAGATGGACCTGCAGTCCGGGAACTTGATCGAAGAGATTCGCAGCCGCCTCGAGCAGCTTTATGTTTGAGTCCTGTGCCTGTTCCTTCTTGGAACGTACAGTTCCCGCGCCATGTCCCGTTCGCCCCGGGGTTGCCTAGGCGGTATGCGTGTTCCCCTCCTCCGTGACAGTCTCGCCATTGTCCTGCTGGTTGCGGCAGGATTCGCCACTCTGGCCCTGGTTACCTACCATCCTGCGGATCCCAGCTGGTCCGTAGCCAGTGGCTCCGACGTGCACAACGCCGCTGGCCCGGTGGGGGCCTATCTGGCCGACGTCCTGTACCGCTTCCTGGGGCTGGGGGCCTACCTTCTGGTGCTGGCGGTGGTGCTGCAGGGGGGAAGGAACCTGCTCGGCCGCTGGGACCGGCGGCAAGCCGTTATCCGGTGGCTCGGCACCCTGGCCTTCCTTCCGGCCGCTGCTGCCTTGCTGCACCTGCTCTGGCCGGACCCCTACCCCTGGCTCGGAGACACCGGGTCCGGGGGGATCCTGGGGATGCTATTGAGCTCCCTCCTCGTTCCTTACCTGAACGTGCCCGGAACCGGCCTGACCCTCGCCGGCCTTTTGATTCTCGGCCTTATGGCCGCCTCCGGCCGTTCCTGGGTGGAGGTCCTGGAGGCCACCGGACGGTCCACCGTGGGGGTGGGCCGAGCGGTGAACCGGTCCCTGCGTCGCTCCGGGCGTGCTCTGGGGCAGCTCGGAAGGCGCCTGGCCGGTGGACTGCGTCGACGGCCCCGACTCTTTGGAAGCCCCCGTCCGGCCCGGTCCGTGGGAGACCGTCCTGGCAACAGCCTGGAACCGGCTGGTCCGGCTACCGAGGTTGCCGAGTCCGCTCCACGCATCCTGGATGAGCCCCCGGCTCTCGAGTCCCTGGAGGCGGAATCTGTTCCCGAGGAGAGGCCGGAGCCCGAGGCCCCGCCCGTTCCGTCCAAGCAGAAGAAAAAGGCCAAAAAGGCCGCCGAGAAGGCAGCCAAGGGCATCCCCGAATCCCCGTACCCGAGCCTTGAACTGCTCGACGCCGCTGCCAGCGGTGGGGGGCGGGGTGCGGAGGAAGGCCTGGACGAACAGGCCCGTCTGCTAGAGGAGCGTCTGGCCGACTTCAACGTCTCCGCCTCGGTTACCGAGTACCATTCCGGACCGGTGGTAACCCGCTTCGAGCTCGAGCTGGCGCCCGGGACCAAGGTCAACAAGGTTACCAATCTGGCCAAGGATCTGGCCCGGAGCCTAGCCGTGCAGAGCGTCCGGGTGGTGGAGAACGTGCCGGGCAAGCCGGTGATCGGCCTGGAGGTGCCGCGCGCCCAGCGGGAGATGGTGCGGATCCGGGAGATCATCCAGTCCGACGCCTTCCAGGAGGCCCAATCGCCTCTGACCCTGGCCCTCGGCGCCGATATCGCCGGCGCCCCGGTGGTCACCGACCTGGGCGCCATGCCCCACCTGTTGGTGGCCGGAACCACCGGCGCGGGCAAATCCGTGGGCATCAACTCCATGCTCCTGTCCCTGGTCTACAAGGCCTCGGCCGAAGATGTCCGGCTAATCCTCGTGGACCCCAAGATGCTGGAGCTGTCCGTCTACGACGGCATCCCGCACCTGCTTGCGCCGGTGGTCACCGACATGAGCGAGGCGGCCAACGCCTTCAAGTGGTGCATCGCCGAGATGGAGCGGCGCTTTCAGCTCATGGCGCACGTGGGAGTGCGGTCCCTGGCGGCCTACAACCAGCGGATCCGCGACGCCCGGGAGGCGGGGGACCCTCTGCGCGGCCCTTCCACCGACGGCGTCCACGAAGGACCCGAGCTGGAGCCCCAGCCCTGGATCGTGGTGGTGGTGGACGAGCTGGCGGATCTCATGATGGTTGCCGGCAAGCAGGTGGAGGAGTCCATCACACGGCTGGCCCAGAAGGCCCGGGCCGCCGGCATCCACCTCATCCTGGCCACCCAGCGGCCTTCGGTGGACGTTCTCACCGGCCTGATCAAGGCCAACATCCCCGCCCGCATCTCCTTCCAGGTGAACCAGCGGGTGGATTCCCGCACCATCCTCGACCAGGGCGGGGCCGAGCAGCTCCTGGGCAAGGGCGACATGCTGTTCTTCCCGGCCTCCTACAGCGCCCCTCGGCGGGTGCACGGCGCCTTCGTGGAGGACGAAGAGGTGGAGCGGGTGGTGGGCCACCTGAAAGCGGTGGGAGCCCCGGAGTACGACGAAGCGGTGCTGGCCGATCCCGACGAGGGCGGCGGGGCGGTTGGGGAAGACGGTGGAGAGGACGCCGAGACCGATCCCCTCTACGACCAAGCCGTGCAGATCGTCACCGAGTCGCGCCGGGCCTCCATCTCCAACGTGCAAAGGCGCCTGCGGGTGGGCTACAATCGGGCAGCGCGGCTCATCGACGCCATGGAGCGCTCCGGCGTGGTGGGACCGCAGCAGTCCAATGGCAGTCGGGAGGTTCTTGCCCCGCCCCCCGTGGAGGGCTGATCCTTCCGACCGCCAGCTATCGCTCACCACGTTCAGGAGGCGCAGGCATCCTTCCCGTTATGGATGGTTTCCGAGGATCATTACGGCACCCAGCCGTCCTGGTACTGGCGGCCCTTCTGGCTATCCCCCTAGCGGCCTCCGCCGATGCCCCGTCGGGGCTTGAGCGTCTGGAGCGGTTCTACGAAGAGACCCGTTCCCTTCGGGCGGATTTCAGCCAGCGGGTAACGGGCCCTGATGGGGAGGTCCAGGAGCGCAGCCAGGGAGAGGTGTGGATCGAACAACCTGACCGGTTCCGCTGGGAGTACAGGGAACCCCATCCCCAGAAGATCGTCGCCGACGGGGAGACGGTCCAGTTTTACGATCCCGAGATGGAGCAGGTTACTGTTCGCGATTTCACCCAGGGCCTGGGGCACACCCCGAGCAGCGTCCTGTCCGGGAGCGGGGACCTCAGCCGCCAGTTCGAGATCCGCGATGCCGGAACGGAGGATGGCCTGGCCTGGGTAGAGCTGGTTCCCCGGGATCGGGAAGAGGCGGGCTTCCGTTTGGCCCGGGTGGGGCTGGAGGCGGATCCGGTGCGACTGCGGGAGTTCGTTTTCACCGACCCCTTCGAGAACCGCACCCGTCTCCGGTTCGAGAACATCCGCGTGAATCCCGCACTTGATGCAGACCTTTTCAATTTCCAGCCACCTCCCGACGCCGATGTTCTCGGCGGGGGCGGACCTAACGGATGAGCTTATCCATGCAGCACCTCGTTCCAGCCAAGTCCCGCTTTGCGTGGGGGGCGGTCCAGCGTGGGCTACCTGTTCTAGTACTCGGCATGGTGGCGGCGTCGGCCTCGGCCACGGGGTTCCGGAGCACCGGCCATTCCGCCCAGGGGCTCGGGCTGGCCAATGCCCTCGGGGCCGATGCCGAGCACGTGAGCAGTATGTCCTACAATCCGGCGGGGCTTGCCTTCCAGGACGGCCAGCACGTCCAGGCCTCCTTTGCCCGGCCCTATGTGAAGATGGAGTCCCCCGCAAGCGGTAAAAGCCAGCCGGACACCACCCTCTATCCCAACAGCCTTTATGCCACCTACCGCAGCCCGGCGTCTGCCTTCGGGCTGGGCCTGGCAGTGGACCGGCCCTATCGCATGGACAGCGAATGGGATTTCGGGGAGGCTGGCGCCGCCACCCGGACGGAGCTTGACTTGGTGGACGTCAATCCCACGGTTTCCTACCGGCTGCGGCCCGACCTGGCCCTGTCCCTGGGGGCCGACTACTACCATGCCCTGGACTTCGAGTATTCCTCCGTGGCTTCGGACGGCAGCGGGGAGGTGGCTCGCACGGGCGACGGCGACGGCTGGGGCGGCACGGTGGGCCTCATGTTCTGGCGGGAGTCCTGGTCCCTGGCCGCCACCTATTCTAGCGGGGCGGACCTGACCCTGGCAGGGGACAACCTGAACGACGACGACTTCCGTCTGCCCTCGGAGGCGCGCATCGGCCTCAAGTACCGGCCCTCGCTGCGCTGGTCTGTGCACCTCGACGCGGTGCGCAGAGGGTGGGACGAATTCGACGGCCTGGAGGGGGTGGACGCCACCGGCAAGGACTGGGAGGCCACGGTGGGATACAAGGCCGGGGCCATCGCCCGCCTGTCGGACCGTTCCGAGATCCGCTTCGGCTATTCCTACGAGCCGGACCCCAAGGACGACGCCACCTTCGACCCGCGGTCGCCGAGCGGGGACGAGCACCTGGTATCGGTGGGCGGGGGTTGGCGGGGGCAGAACCTGACCCTGGACGTGGCCTATTCCTACGCCGTCTCGCCTTCCCGCAACGTGGAAGGGGCGGCAGTGGAGGCCTATGACGGCCGGCACCGCACCAACGCCCAGTACCTTACCTTCTCCCTGGGCTGGTCCAACTTCTAGGGCGCCCATGAGCGAGCCGGACCTGTTCAGCGCCGCCGGGGGGGAGGAACCCGGCCGGCCCCTGGCCGACCGGCTCCGCCCCCGCACCCTGGAGGAATTCGTCGGCCAGGCCCACCTCCTGGGCCCGGGCATGCCGCTGCGCCGCGCCATTGAGGCGGACCGCCTCCATTCCATGATCTTCTGGGGACCGCCCGGCACCGGCAAGACCACCCTGGCGCGCATCGTGGCCGAGCGCACCGGCTACGCCTTCCTGCAGATCTCCGCCGTGTTCTCCGGGGTCAAGGACATCCGCGCCGCCATCGTTCAGGCCCGTCGCGAGCGGGACGAGCAGGGGCGGCCCGCGGTGCTATTCGTGGACGAGGTGCACCGCTTCAACAAGTCCCAGCTGGACGGCTTCCTGCCGGCGGTGGAGGACGGCACCGTCACCCTCATCGGCGCCACCACCGAGAACCCCTCCTTCGAGCTCAATGCCGCGCTGCTGTCCCGCTGCCGGGTCTACGTGCTCAAGGCCCTGGAGGTGGGCGACCTCCGCCGCATGCTGGAGCGGGCCTTGGGGGACCGGGAGCGCGGCCTTGGGGAGCTGGAGGTGCGCATGGGCGAAGAGGAGCTGGAGCTGCTGGCCGCCGCTGCGGACGGCGACGCCCGGCGCGCCCTCACCCTGCTGGAACTGGCTGTGGAGACGGCGCGGAGCGCCGGCGAGGGGCCGGTGCAGGTGGACCGGGAGACCGTGGAGGCGGTGGCCGGCGGCCGGGTGCGGCGCTACGACAAGGCCGGCGATCAGCACTACGACCTGATCTCCGCCCTGCACAAGTCCATCCGCGGCAGCGATCCCGACGGCGCCGTCTACTGGCTGACCCGCATGCTCGACGGCGGCGACGATCCCCTCTACATCGCCCGCCGGCTGGTGCGCATTGCCTCCGAGGACGTGGGCAACGCCGACCCACGCGCCCTGCAGGTCACCCTCAACGCCCGGGACGCCTACGACTTCCTCGGCACCCCGGAGGGGGAGCTGGCCCTGGCCCAGGCCGCCATCTACCTGGCGGTGGCCCCCAAGTCCAACGCCGCATACCGGGCCTTCAACGAGGCCGCCGCGGAGGTGGAGGCCAGCGGCAGCCTGGAGGTGCCCCACCACATCCGCAACGCCCCCACCCGGCTCATGAAGGAGCTCGGCTACGGCGCGGGCTACCAGTACGATCACGACCACGCGGGCGGGGTGGCCCCGGAGCAGGCCTTCCTGCCCGAGGAGCTGGCCGACCGGATCTACTACCGGCCCACGGAACGGGGGCTGGAGGGCCGCATCCGCGAACGCGTGGAGGAGCTGCAACGGAAGCGGCGAGGCGATGGGGACCAGAGCGTGTGAGAACGAATAGGGAACGAGAGCGTTCGCCTTCCCCCAAGCCCAGTCAGGGGCGGGGGTGCGGCCGGGCCGGCGGCTCCTACAACGGCAGGCTGGGCCCTATGTTGGAGCGAGCCCCAGTTCGCGACCTGTGCCGTTAAGGCTGGTGGCGACGGGTACCTTGCCTAATACCGCGGATGCTCGGACCACCTCGCCAATTCGGCCTCAGGATACCGGCACCAAGCGCGAGCCGTCCCGGTACTGCACCTTCCAGCCCTGCCAGGCGGGCAGCTCGGTGCGCTTGGGCACCGTGGTGCGCCGGCCACCCACCTTCTCCACGGTGACCCGCTTGCGGCGCGGCTCGTAGTGGACCACGGCGTCGATCTCCTCCAGGTTCAGGCGGCGGGGGTAGTGGCGGTCGAAGCGGGCCCGTTCCCACTCGGGGATGCCCTCAAAAGCCAGGTCCTCGGGCTCCACCAGCTCCAGGTCGGAACCCTGCTCCACGCCCAGGCCCTCCAGGCGCCCCAATAGCCACTGACGGGGCTCCGGCACCTCCTCGCCGTCGCCGAAGTCCAGCGCCACATACAGGTTCCAGGCCTCGATCTCCTCCCGGATTCGCTCCCCCAGGTCCCCCATGAGCCGGCCGTCCAGGATCAGGTCGGTCAGGGCCTCGCGCAGGGCGGGGCCCTCCGCCGCCACGGTGTCGGAGGCAATGGTGCGGCCCGCGTAGACGCGGCGCGCTGTAACGGTAACCCGCTGGCCGTCCCACGCCGGTTCATCGTGCACGACCTCGCCGAGTCCCTGGTCGGCCAGGACCTCCAGAGCCACCGGCGCCATGCAGGTGCCGAGGTTGAGGGTCTTGGTGGTGCCCTTGCCGGGGACGCTGTGCTGATCGAAGACCACCGCCGCCCCGGCCTCCTCCGGGAAGCGCGACTCCTCGGCGGGCTGGATCTCGGTGTGGCCGTTGCCCAGGGCGCTGCGTCGCTTGGCGCGGCGCACGTAGGCCAGCTCGGGCGCGGCGGCCACGGCGGCCCTCAGCACGGCCTCGCGGGGCAGGGGGGCGTCGGGGCCGCGCTGCGGCAGGTCCAGCGCCTGGCGGACCTGGTCGGCCATGCGCCGGGCCTCGGCCAGCGCCCCGCGGTTGGCGGGCACGGCTTTGGGCGGGTCGCCGCGCACCAAGCGGATGCGGGTGGCGGCGTCGCAGGGCTCGGGGGCCCATTCCTGCAGGGCTTCTCGCTCTTCCTCCTTGCGCAGGGGGCGCAGAAGGGCGCGGTCGGCGCTCAGGGCCGCGGCGAGATCGGTCATGGCCGCTCGGGTATCCGTATCCGGCATGGCCGTGATCAGGTGGGCGAACAGCGGGTCCAGGGGCAGGGGGAACAGGCGGCGGCCGTGCTCGGTGAGGTGGCCCGCGTCGTCGATGGCGTCCATGGCGCGCAGGCGCTGCCAGGCCCGTTCCAGGGCGTGCTCGGGCAGGGGATCGGGGAATTCCAGCTCGGTGACCGGGGTGCCGCTGGCCGCGGCGGCGAGCAGCAGGTCGTCCAGCTCCTCGCGGGCCACCTCGGGCGGCGTGTAATCCTCCAACCGCGCCTCCCGGGCCCACAGGCGCAGGCAGCGCCCAGGCCCCAGGCGCCCCGCGCGCCCGGCGCGCTGGTCGGCGGCGGCCTGGGAGATGGCCTGCAGGCCCAGCACCGTGCGCCCGCCGCGGTGGTGGGTGCGCCGCTCCAGGCCGGAGTCCACCACCACGCGGACCCCCGGCAGGGTGAGCGAGGTCTCGGCCACGTTGGTGGCCAGGATCACCCGCCGGTGGTCGGCGGCGCGCAGGGCCCTGTCCTGGACCGCGGTATCCACCCCGGCATGGAGGGGGATCACCTCCGTGCCGATGCCGGACAGGGCCTGCTCCGCCGCCCGGATCTCGCCCCGGCCGGGCAGGAACACCAGGATGTCGCCCTCGTCGGTCTCCTGGAGCATGCGTCGCACGGCCTTGGCCACGCGCTGCTCCAGGTGCTTGGTGGAGGGCAGCGAGGGGTCCCCGGCGTAGGCGATGTCCACCGGGTGGGTGCGGCCCTCCGCCTCCAGCCGGGTCCCCTCCAGGTAGCGGGCCAGCCGGGTCCCGGCCACGGTGGCGGAGGTGACCACCAGCCGGTGGCGGGCTGCGCCCTTGAGCAGGGCGGCCAGCAGGTCCGTGTCCCAGCGCCGCTCGTGGAACTCGTCCAGCACCACCGTGGCGAACCCGGCCAGGCCGTCGGCGGCCAGCCAGCGCAGCGCCACGCCCGGGGTGACGAAGACGATGCGGGTGTCCGGGCCGTGGCGGGCGTCGAAGCGCACCGCGTAGCCCACCTCCCCCCCAACCACGCCGCCGCGCAGTTCGGCCACGTGCCGGGCCAGGGAGCGCGCCGCCATACGGCGCGGCTCGACGATGAGCACCGGGCCGCGCTCGGCGCACCAAAGGGGCAGGCGGGTGGACTTGCCGCTGCCGGTGGGGGCCTCCACCACCACGTGGCCGCTGGCGAGGGCGCCGTCGAAGTCCTGGCGGAACTTGTCGATGGGTAGCGCTTGCATGGGCATCCGGGGCCGGAAACTGGGGCCGGTTAGGATAGCGCAAGGGAGGGGGGTGGGCCCAAGGGGCCGGTGCCCGGAGGGAAGCACAAAAAAACCGGCCTCCCATGCAGCTGCATGGAAGGCCGGTTCGTGTCCTGCTTTACGGCCGGGCCGCCCCGCGCGGCCCCGCGGTGGGGCTAGGCCCGCCGGCGGTCCTGGCCGCCGCGGGAGCGGTCGCCGTTGTTACGGCCGCCACTGCGGCCCTGGCCGTTGCCGCGGTTCTGCCCCTGGGGGCCCTTGTTGGGTCCGTTGCGGCGGGGGCCGGAGGAGGCCTTGGCGGTGGGCTCGAAGCCGTCCTCCACGCTGGTGGGGATCCGGCATTCCACCACGCGCTCGATGGCGTTGAGCTGCCGGCGCTCGTCGGCGCAGACCAGGGAGATGGCCGTGCCCTCGGCGCCGCCGCGGCCGGTGCGGCCGATACGGTGGACGTAGTCCTCGGCGTTGTCGGGGAGCTCGTAGTTGACCACGTGGGGCAGGCTGTCGATGTCCAGGCCGCGGGCGGCCACGTCGGTGGCTACCAGGGCCTGCACCTTCTGCCGCTTGAAGGAGGAGAGCGCCTTGGTGCGCGCGCCCTGGGTCTTGTCGCCGTGGATGGCGGTGGAGCGCACGCCCTGGCGCTCCAGGTGCTCGGCCAGCTTGTCGGCGCCGCGCTTGGTGCGGGTGAAGACCAGCACCTGACCCCAATCCTGGCTGCCGATGAGGTGGGTGAGCAGGTCCCGCTTGCGGCTGCCGTCCACCAGGTAGGCGGACTGGGTTACGCCCTCGGCCGCCGCGTTGGGGCGGGCCATCTCGATGCGCTCGGGATCGTTCAGGAAGCGCTCGGCCAGCTTGCGGATGGCCTTGGAGAAGGTGGCCGAGAACAGCAGGGTCTGGCGCTGGCTGGGCACGGCGCGCAGAATCTTCTCGATGGGCTGGATGAAGCCCATGTCCAGCATGCGGTCGGCCTCATCGAGGACCACCGTCTCCACCTGGGAGAGGTCCACGGTGCCGCGCTCCATGTGGTCCATGAGGCGGCCGGGGGTGGCCACCAGCACGTCCACGCCGCGCTTCAGGGCGCCGATCTGCTTGCCGATGGGCATGCCGCCGTAGACGGAGGTGGTCCGCACCTTGGACTGCTTGCCGTAGGTGCCGATGCTTTCCACCACCTGACCGGCGAGCTCGCGGGTGGGGGTGAGCACAAGGACGCGGGGAGAGCCGCCCTTGGGGCCGCCGAGGTTGTGGAGCACGGGCAGGGTGAAGGCGGCGGTCTTGCCGGTGCCCGTCTGGGCAGTGGCCATGACGTCCTTGCCGGCCAGCACGGCGGGGATGGCCGCCGCCTGGATGGGGGTGGGCTCGCTGTAGCCCTGCGCCTCGACGGCGCTCAGAATCCCGGCGGAAAGACCGAGGGAAGAAAAGGACATATTGTTCGCTCCTGGTTGGACCCGTCCGGACCATAGGGTCCTGGATCCCGATCGTGGACCCGTCGGTCCATCGACTCCGGCGGCCGAACAAGGCCGTCCCGGGTCAGTGCGATGGCGCTGACGGGTGGAAGTGCGGAGCCCCCCTGATTACAGGGGGCCGCCGATGGTTTGCGGGTACCAGCCAAGAACGCGGGGAAGGACTTCTGCGGGTACGCCGGGCGGGGTGAAGCGCTGCCGCCGTTACAAACACTGAACGTATCCTAATATAGATCGGGGGCGCTGTCAGGGGTTTTCCGGAGCCGTGCCGTTTTGCCGCCCCGATTGCCCGGCGTGCTCGCGCAGCACGGCCAGGAAATCCTCGGCGAATTCATCGAGCTTGCGCTCGCCGACGCCGGAGAGCTCGGCGAAGTGGCCCACGGAGGTGGGGCGCACCCGCACCATCTCCTGCAGGGTGGTGTCGTGGAAGACCATGAAGGGGGCCACGCCGCGCTCCTCGGCCACCGCCCGGCGGCAGTCGCGCAGGGCCTCCCACAGGGCCTGGTCGGCCGGATCGGGGAAGCTCACCGCCTTGCGCTTGTCGCCGGCGGGCTTGGCGGGCCGGGTCTCGCGGCGCAGGTGCAGGGCCGTCTCGCCGCGCAGCACCGGCCGGCTGGCCTCGGTAAGGCGCAGGCCGCCGTGGCCCTCGGCGTCCACGGCGAGCAGGCCGCGGGCGATGAGCTGGCGGTACACGCCGCGCCACTGGGTGGCGTTCAGCTCGGTGCCGATGCCGAAGGTGGTGACCCGGTGGTGACCGATCCGCTCCATGCGCTCGTTGGCCTTGCCCAGCAGGACGTCGGTGAGGTAGCCGACGCCGAAGCGCTGGCCGGTGCGGTGCACGCAGGACAGGGCCTTCTGGGCCGCCACCGTGGCGTCCCAGGTCTCCGGGGGCTGGAGGCAGGTGTCGCAGTTGCCGCAGGGCTCGGCCAGCTCGTCGCCGAAGTAACCGAGCAGGGCCTGCCGGCGGCAGGTGGTGAGCTCGCAGAGGCCGAGCATGGCCTCCAGCTTCTGGCGCTCCACCCGCTTGCGGGCCTCCTCCGCCTCCGAGCTGTCCACCATCTGGCGCAGGGTGATGACGTCCTGCAGGCCGTAGAGCATCCAGGCGTCGGCGGGCAGGCCGTCGCGCCCGGCACGGCCGGTTTCCTGGTAGTAGGCCTCGATGCTCTTGGGCAGGTTGAGGTGGGCGACGAAGCGCACGTCGGGCTTGTCGATGCCCATGCCGAAGGCGATGGTGGCCACCACCACCACGCCCTCCTCGTTGACGAAGCGCCGCTGGTTCATCTCGCGCTCCTCGCCGGAGAGGCCGGCGTGGTAGGGCAGGGCGGTGACGCCGCGCTCCGCCAGCCAGGCCGCCACCTCGTCCACCCGCTTGCGGGAGAGGCAGTAGACGATGCCCGCCTCGCCGGGGTGTTCGCCCTGGATGAAGCGCAGCAGGCGCTCCCGCGGGCGGCCGTCGGCCTGGTCGATGCGGTAGCGGATGTTGGGACGGTCGAAGCCGCCGATGAACCATTCGGCGTTCCGCAGGCCGAGGCGCCCGGCGATCTCCCGACGGGTGGGCGCGTCGGCGGTGGCGGTGAGCGCAACCGTGGGCACGTTCGGGAAGCGCTCCTTGAGCACGGCGAGCTGGATGTAGTCGGGCCGGAAGTCATGACCCCACTGGGAGACGCAGTGGGCCTCGTCGATGGCGAACAGCGCCAGGGGGGCGCGTTCCAGCAGGGCCAGGGTGCGCGGCGAGTTGAGCCGCTCCGGGGCGATGTAGAGCAGGTCCAGCTCGCCCGCCACCAGCTCCGCCTCCACCCGCTGGGCCTCGGCCGGGTCCAGGGTGGAGTTCAGGGAGGCGGCCCGCACCCCGGCCTGGCGCAGCGCGGCCACCTGGTCGCCCATGAGGGCGATGAGCGGCGAGACCACCACGCCCACGCCCTCCCGGGCGATGGCCGGGATCTGGTAGCACAGGGACTTGCCGCCGCCGGTGGGCAGGATGACGAGGGCGTCGCCGCCGGCCATGAGCCGGTCGATGACCTCCCCCTGCAGGGGCCGGAAGTCCTCGTAGCCGAATATGGTCTGCAGGACGTGGCGGGCGGGGTCGGCCATGCCTGGGTCGAGTCCGGTACCGGGGATTGGGGGCGGCCCGTTATAGCCCAGGAGCCCCGAAAGCTCAAGGACAGCGACGGACTGTCCGGCGGTGCCTCCGGCTTCCCATAGCCCGGGTTCTCTGGCATCTTTTCAACGTCCGGGGCTCCCTCAAGGCGGGGAGCCCCCAGCTTTTTCCCGCCCGTAAACCTTGCCCACAGCCCGAGGGAGCCCATGCTGGATCCGCACCTGCTGAGAGAGGACCCCGAAGGGGTCGCCGAGGCGCTTGCCAAGCGCGGTTACCCCCTGGATGTTGCCGCCTGGCGGGAGCTGGAAGCCCGCCGCAAGGAGCAGCAGACCCGGGTGGAGGAGTTGCAGGCGGAGCGCAAGCAGGTCTCCAAGGGGGTGGGGGAGGCCAAGAAGGCCGGCGACGATGCGGCGGCCGCCGAGCGCAAGGAACGGGCGGAGGCCATCGGCCGCGAGCTGGAGGAGCTCGACAACGCCTTCCAGGCCACCAAGGCGGAGCTGGACGCCTGGCTGCTGGAGATGCCCAACCTCCCGGATCCCGACGTGCCGGTGGGGGCCGACGAGACGGGCAACGTGGAGCTACGGCGGGTGGGGGAGCCCCCGGCCTTTGATTTTCCCGTGCGGGACCACGTGGACGTGGGGGCCGGCCTCGGCATCCTCGACGCCGAGGCGGGGGCCAATCTGGCCGGGTCGCGCTTCACGGTGCTGCGCGGCGCCGGGGCGCGCCTGTCCCGGGCCCTCGGCCAGTTCATGATGGACCTCCAGACCGAGGAGCACGGCTACACGGAGATCGCCCCGCCGCTGCTCGCCCGGGACGATACCCTGCAAGGCACCGGGCAGCTCCCCAAGTTCGGCGACGACCTGTTCCAGACGCGGGAGGACGGCTTCTATCTGATCCCCACCGCCGAGGTGCCGCTGACCAACCTGCACCGCGACTCCATCGTCGAGGCCGCCGAGCTGCCCGCGGGCTACGTAGCCTGGACCCCCTGCTTCCGGCGCGAGGCGGGCTCCTACGGCAAGGACACCCGGGGCATGATCCGCCAGCACCAGTTCGATAAGGTGGAGCTGGTGCAGGTGGTCCATCCCGAGGAAGGGCCGGCGGCCTGGGAGGCCATGTGCGGCCACGCCGAGGAGGTGCTCCGGCGCCTGGAGCTGCCCTACCGGGTGGTGGAGCTGTGCACGGGGGACCTGGGCTTCGCCGCGCGGCGCACCTACGACCTGGAGGTGTGGCTGCCGGCGCAGGAGACCTACCGCGAGATCAGCTCGGTGTCCTGGTGCCACGACTTCCAGGCCCGCCGCATGGGCGCGCGCTTCCGCCCCGACGGGGAGAAAAAGCCCCGACTCGTGCACACCCTGAACGGCTCCGGCGTGGCCATCGGCCGCGCCCTGGTGGCCTTGCTGGAAAACGGGCAGCAGGCCGACGGCTCCGTGCGCATCCCCGAGGCCCTGCGCCCCTACCTGGGCGGGCAGGCCGCCATCGGACCCTGAGCCCGGCTCGAAAAGGAGCGCCGGCATGAACGAGGTGGGGAAGCGTGGCCTGGCCTGGATCGCCGCCCTGGCGGCGGCCGGCTTCGGAGCGGTAACCCTCCGGGCCGCGGGGGCGGTGCTGTTCGGTCCGGAGGCGGCACGCCAGGCGGCCGGGGATTACGTCCCCTTCGTGGTCTGGTTCAACTTCCTCGCCGGGTTCCTCTACCTGGCGGGGGCGGTCGCCCTGGTCCTGCGCGGAAAGTGGGCCCTGCCCCTGGCGGCGGGATTGGCCGCCGCCACCGCCCTGGTCCTTGCCGGCTTCGGAATCCACGTGGCCCTGGGAGGCGCCTACGAGGTCCGCACCGCCGCGGCCCTGGGGGTCCGGACCCTGTTCTGGGCGGCCCTGGCCGTGGTGGCGGCCCGGGTCAGTAGCTGATGACCAGGTCCGCCTCGCCGGCCTCCTCGATCATCCAGGTACCGCCCACCACCCCCGTGCACTCGGGAATCAGCTCCTCCTCGGCGATCCCCTGCGCGGCCAGAGACCCGGAGCAGACGTAGAGCTCCGCCCCCGCCTCCGCGGCATCGCGGATGAAATCGATGATGGGACGCCCGCCTTCCACGGCCACCAGCTCGTCCGCCACCCCCGGCTTGAACAGGTTCACCGCCTCCATCTGCAGGGCCATCACCGTACGGTACTCCAGGGTGGCGCCCACCGTGGCCATGTAAAAGGGGGTGGCGCAACGCTCCGGGTTCTTCGCGGGACTCGCCGTCAGGAAAAAGAAGAGGGTCTCGTCCATGGGGTCCTCCGGGGATCTAGTTACGCAGGAACAGGATCAGGAGCAGGATAAAGCCCACCACGGCGGCCATGATCCGGACGAAGGTCCACCAGTCCTCCCGGCTCCCGGAGGGGCTTTCCTCGGCCATGCGCTTCACTCCGGGACCGAGGAGGAGGACCACCGCCACCGCCAGGGCGATCACGGCCAGCTGCTGCCACATGCCCATTGGGCGCCTCGCCTTGTCGAGGATTCGGCCGGAGGGGACCGGCCATGAAAAAGGCCCCATCCGCTGGATGGGGCCCGATGCGCGCCTAATGCGTTGCCTAGCGCTCCTGGCCGGCCACGGCCGCCAGGATGTGCAGCAGGCTCAGGAACAGGTTGAAGATGGCCACGAACAGGGAGACGGTGGCCATGATGTAGTTGTCCTCGCCGCCGTGGATGATCTGGCTGGTCTCCCACAGGATCAGCCCGGACATCAGCAGGATGAAGGCCCCGGAAACCACCAGGGAGAGCACGGGCATGCTGAAGAGGGCCGCGGCCAGGCCGGCCAGGAAGGCCACCATAATGCCCACGAAGATGAAGCCGCCCAGGAAGCTGAAGTCCTTCTTGGTGGTCACGGCGTAGCCGGACAGCCCCAGGAAGATGGCGCCGGTGCCGCCGAAGGCGGTCAGCACCAGCTGGTGGCCGTTGGCGAAGGCCTGGATGTACTGGCTGAGGATCGGCCCCAGGGTCAGCCCCATGAAGCCGGTCAGCGCGAATACGGCCGCCAGGCCCCAGACGCTGTTGCGCAGGGCGTTGGTCAGGAACAGCAGGCCGAAGTACCCCACCAGGGTCAGGATCATCCCGGGGTGGGGCAGGTCCATGGCCATGGACACCCCGGCCGTGGCACCGCTGAACAGCAGCGTCATGGACAAAAGCAGGTAGGTGTTCCGGAGCACCTTGTTGGTGGCCAGGGCGCCGGCCGTCTGCTGCGCCACCGCGTACTGATTGCTTGCCATTATTGCGTTCGCCTCCGCTTACGGGATCATGGGGTTAGGATAACGTATTCGGTACCTGTCCGGGCGCGGTATGGGATTTTGCCCCGCCCGGGGCCGCCCTTCAACCCGTTCAGGAATGGGACGTTTCATGCGCAGAATAACAGACCCAGGCCCGCTCGGGGTCATCCTGTGGATCCTGACCCTTCTCCAGGCCGCACCTGCCTTCGCCAGCGATGCGGACGGGAGCGAAGGCCAGATTTTTCGACCGGACAGCGGGGACCAGGTTCCCTTCGCCGATATGATCGACGACCTGTCCCGTGCCGATGTGGTGCTTGTTGGCGAGGAGCACGACAGCCGGGCCCATCACCGGGCCCAGGAAGCCGTAATCGCCGCCCTTCTCGGTCGGGGGCCCGTGGTGGTGGGCATGGAATCCTTCCCTTCCACCCGCCAAGAGGCCCTGGATGCCTGGTGGCGGGGGGAGACGCCCTCCTTTACGGAATTCCTGCGGAAGGTGCGCTGGTTCCAGGGTTGGAGCATCGATCCGGGGCTCTACCGTGACATGCTGGAAATGGTCCGGATGCAGGGGGTGCCCCTGCGCGGCATCAACGTCCCGCGGGACTGGATCTCCCGGGTGGCCCGCGAGGGTCTGGATGCCCTGGGGGAGGACCAGCGACGCCGCATTGGCGAGGTGGCGGACCCGTCCGAGGAGTACCGGGAGGCCCTGCGCGATAGCCTGGGGGAGCACGAATCCGGGCATGGCGCCCGGGAGTTCATCGAGGCACAGACCGCCTGGGACGCCGCCATGGCCGGAGGCCTCCTCGACGGCCTGCGGGACCATCCGGAGGCGGTGGTCGTGGGGATCACCGGCAAGGGGCACCTGCAGGGGGGCTACGGCATCCCCCATCAGCTGCGGGCCCGGGAGCCCGACCTGGAGGTGCGTACGGTGGTGCCCTTCGATCCCGACGGCGAGGACCCGCCACTTAATGGTGACGCCGACTACGCCTGGCCCATGGCCCCGGACCGGGCCGAGGACCCGGTCCGCATCGGCGCCCTCCTGGATCCCGAGGCAGAAGGCGAGGGCGTTGTCGTCGAGGAGGTGCAGGAGGGCTTTCCCGCCGATAAGGCGGGTCTGCAGGCCGGCGATCGCATCCTGGCGGTGAACGGTGGGGAGGTGGACGACACCACCATGCTGATCTACGCCGTGCGCCAGCAGCAGTGGGGCGGCAGCCTGCGGCTGCGGATCCGGCGTGAGGAGGGAGAGGAGACCGTGCCCGTGCCCCTGGACCGGCCGGAGGACGGGAGCGGTGGCGGGCATGGCGACTAGGCGAAGGGGCGCGCCTCCAGGGCGCTGCGATAGACCTTGACGTACTCGCCGGCGCTGCGCTCCCACGTGAAGTCCTGCTCCATGCCCGTGTCCTGCAGGCGGCGCCACTGGGTATCGTCCTGGTAGAGCTTCAGGGCCCGGTCCACGGCGCCCCCCAAGGCGGCGGCCGTATCCCCGGCAAAGGTGATTCCCGTGGCGCTTCCCGCCGCCAGGTTTTCGGGAGTGGCGTCCACCACCGAATCCGCCAGGCCGCCCACGGCGCGCACCACGGGCACCGTACCGTAGCGCAGCGCGTAGAGCTGGTTGAGACCGCAGGGCTCGAAGCGCGAGGGCATGAGGAGCATGTCGGCCCCCGCCACAACCCGGTGGGCCAGGGCCTCGGAGAAACCGATATGGACTCCTACCTTGCCGGGGTTGTATTGGGCGAGCCGCCGCAGGGCGGTCTCGTAGTAGCGGTCGCCGGTCCCCACCACGGCGAGCCGGGCGCCCCGGGCCAGCAGGGTTCGCGCCGCTCCCAGCAGCAGGTCGATTCCCTTCTGGTCCGCGAGGCGGGAGACCACCCCGAGCAGGGGGGCCTCGGCGTCGGCATCCAGGCCCAGCTCCTCAAGGAGCGCGGCCTTGACCTCCCGCTTTCCGGCGAGGTCCTCGCTGGAGAAGTGGGCGGGGAGGTGGGGATCGGTGGCGGGATCCCAGGCGCGGTGGTCGATGCCGTTGAGGATACCGGTGAGATCCGCCGCGCGGCGGCGGAACAGGCCGTCCAGTCCCCAGCCGTGCTCGGCGGTCTGGATCTCCCGGGCGTAGGAGGGGGAGACGGTGGTCAGCCGGTCCGCGAACGCGGCCCCGCCCTTCATGAAGGACAGGTGGCCGTGGAACTCCAGGGCCTCCGGGTGCCAGAGCCAGGGGGGGAGGCTGAGCCCCTGGAAGGTGGCGTGGGGGAACAGGCCCTGGTAGGCGAGGTTGTGGACGGTGAAAACGGTGGCGGCGGGGACGCGCTCCAAGAGCGTGCGCACGGGCACCATGCCCGTCTGCCAGTCGTTGCAGTGCACCACCTCGGGCCGCCAGTCCAAGCCCGCCCGGTCCGTGGCGATGGCCGCCGTGGCGCGAGCGAGCCGGTAAAAGCGTTCGGCGTTGTCGGCATGGGGCTCGCCATCCGGGGCCAGATAGGGGTTGCCCGGGCGGTCGCTGAACCCGGAGGCATCCAGCATCCAGACCGGCACCCCGCTGTCGGGCAGGCGGGCGGTCCGCAGGCGGGTCTTCGGGCCCTCTGGCAATCCGCTCCAGCCCTCCGCCACCGGCAGATCTCCGGCCCGGCGCAGGGCGTCGGCGTAGCCGGGCATCAGGATCCGGACGTCGTGGCCGAGCTCGTGCAAGGCATGGGGGAGGCTGGCGGACACATCCGCCAGGCCCCCGGTCTTGACGAAGGGGTGCACCTCGCTGCTGACGAAAAGGATCCTGAGCATTGGGTCCGCTACGCCTTCGCCGGCCTAGTCCAGATCCGCGGGGCGCAGGAGCACCGCGCCGAGCGGGGGCAGGGTCAGCGTCAGAGAGCAGGGCCGGCCCATCCAGGGCTCCTCCACCGCGGTCACCGCCCCGCCGTTGCCCACGTCCGATCCGCCGTAGAAGGCGGAATCGGAGCTCAGCAGCTCCCGATAGGGTCCGCCGCGGGGCACCCCCAGCCGGAAGCCTTCCCGCGGCACCGGGGTGAAGTTGAAGGCCCCCACCACCAGGCGATCGCCGTCCCGGCGCAGGAAGGACAGGGTGGACTGGTCCGCGTCGTGGCAGTCGATCCACTCGAAGCCTTGTTCCTGGAAGTCCTGGCGATGCAGGGCCGGCTCCTCCCGGTGGAGGCGGTTGAGGTCGGCGACCAGCGTCCGCAGCCCCTCGTGATAGCCGTACTGCAGGACCTGCCAGCTGAGCGCCCGCTCCTCGCTCCACTCCTCCCACTGCCCGATCTCGTTGCCCATAAACAGGAGCTTCTTCCCCGGATAGGCGTACATGTAGGCGTACAGGAGGCGCAGGTTGGCGAACTTCTGCCACTCGTCGCCGGGCATCTTGGCCACCATGGCGCCCTTGCCGTGCACCACCTCGTCGTGGCTGAAGGGCAGCACGAAGTTCTCCGTGAAAGCGTAGACCAGGCCGAAGGTGAGGTGGTCGTGGTGGTAGTGGCGGAAGATGGGGTCCAGGGCCATGTACTCCAGGGTGTCGTGCATCCAGCCCATGTTCCACTTCATGGAGAAGCCCAGGCCGCCCACATAGGGCGGGCGGGTCACCTGCGGCCAGGAGGTGGACTCCTCGGCGATCACCAGGGCCCCGGGATGGCGCTCGTGGAGGACCCGGTTGACCTCCCGCAGGAAGTCGATGGCCTCCAGGTTCTCGCGCCCGCCGTAGATGTTGGGCACCCAGTCGTCGGCCCCGCGGGAGTAGTCGAGGTAGAGCATGGAGGCTACGGCGTCCACCCGCAGGCCGTCCACGTGGTATTCCTCCAGCCAGAAGAGGGCGGAGGAAAGGAGAAAGTTGCGCACCTCGGGACGGCCGTAATTGAAGATCAGGGTCCCCCAGTCCCGGTGCTCCCCCCGGCGGGGATCCTCGTGCTCGTACAGGGCCGTGCCGTCGAAGCGGGCCAGGGCGTGGGCATCCCGGGGGAAATGGCCCGGTACCCAGTCCAGGAGCACGCCGATGCCGTGGCGGTGGCAGTAATCCACGAAATAGCGGAAGCCGTCGGGGTCGCCGAACCGGCTGGTGGGGGCGTAGAAGCCCGTGGCCTGGTAGCCCCAGGAGGCGTCCAGGGGGTGCTCGGCCACGGGCATCAGCTCCACGTGGGTGAAGCCGGTTTGGAGGACGTAATCCACCAGGCGGTGGGCCAGCTCGCGGTAGTCCAGGAAGGAGCCGTCGGGGCCGCGCTCCCAGGAGCCCAGGTGCACTTCGTAAACGGCCAGGGGCGCCTGCAGCCAGTCCCGCTCGGCGCGGCCCCGCATCCAATCCGCATCCCCCCACGTGTGCTCGGACGGGGGCTCGACGACCCCGGCGGTGCCGGGCCGGAGCTCGAAGCGCCGGCCGTAGGGGTCGGACTTGAGCAGGACCTCACCGGTGGGTCGGCTACGGATCTCGAACTTGTACAAGGCCCCGGGCTGCAGGCCAGGAAGGAACAGCTCCCACACGCCGCTCTCCCCCCGGGCCCGCATGGGATGGCGCCGGCCGTCCCACTGGTTGAAATCCCCCACCACGCTCACCCGCTCCGCATTGGGCGCCCACACGGCGAAGAGCACGCCCGCCACCCCGTCCACTTCGCGAACGTGGGCCCCCAGAAAGTTGTGGGCATGCCAGTGGCGGCCCTCGGCGAACAGGTGCAGGTCGAAATCGGCGAGCTGGGGGCCGAAGGTGTAGGGGTCCAACGTGGTGTGCTCCGCTCCCTGCTCATCGGTCCAGCGGTAGCGGATCGGGTCGGGGAGGTCGGCAGGGACCCCGCGCCACTCGAAAAGGTCCGTGCCCGGGATCCGGGCGAGCTCCTCGCCGCGGTCCTCCAGGACCACCTGCCGCGCCCTGGGCAGAAGGGCCCGGAGCACCGCCTCCGGGCCTTCCCGGTGGCGGCCGAGAACGGCGAAGGGGTCCGGATGGCGGGCCTCCATGAGGGCTTGGAAGGCGGGATCGAGGGTGGAGGAATCCTGGGGCATGGCCGACCTGTCAGCGGGTTGCGGAGGGGGTGGCCGCGAGGGGCCTTGGACGCCCGGCGCGGACAATGGTTAAGTGGGGTTTACAGGCCCACTGTAACGCACCATTTGGCCGCCTGGGCCAGGGACCGCCCGCGGGAGCACCATGAACGATCACCAGCGCGCCTTCGATCCGATCCGCGAAACCCCCGAAAATCCCCGGTTCGTCAGCCGGCTCACCAAGGAGACCCTGGCCCTGATCCTGGCCGGGGGTCGCGGATCCCGGCTGGGCCGGCTCACCCTGTGGCGGGCCAAGCCGGCCACGCCCTTCGGCGGGAAGTTCCGCATCATTGACTTCCCCCTGTCCAACTGCATGAACTCGGGGATCCGGCGCGTGGGCGTGCTCACCCAGTACAAGGCGCATTCGCTGATCCGTCACGTGCAGAAGGGCTGGAACTTTCTCCGGGGGGAGTTCAACGAGTTCGTCGAGCTGCTCCCTGCACAGCAACGGATCACCACTTCTTGGTACCAGGGAACCGCCGACGCCGTCTATCAGAATCTGGACATCATCCGCGGACACAATCCGGAGTTTGTCCTGATCCTTGCGGGGGACCACATCTACAAGATGGACTACGGCGCCATGATCGCCCGGCACGTGGAGAGCGGGGCGGATATGACCGTGGCCTGCATCGAGGTGCCGCGGGAGACCGCCAAGGCCTACGGGGTCATGACCACCGATGAGGCGGGTCGGGTGGTTCGGTTCACCGAAAAGCCGGAAGACCCGGATCCGGTTCCGGGCCGCGAGGACGTGGCCCTGGCCTCCATGGGGGTCTACGTCTTCAACACCCAGTTCCTGTACGAGCAATTGATCCGCGACGCCGACGATACCTACTCGGCCCACGATTTCGGCAAGGACATCATCCCGCAGGTCATCGAGACCCGCCAGGTGATGGCCTATCCCTTCCGCGACCCCGAAACCGGGGGGCAGGCCTATTGGCGGGACGTGGGCACCATCGACGCCTTCTGGTCCGCCAACCTGGAGCTCATCGGCGTCACCCCGGAGCTGAACCTCTACGATCAGGACTGGCCCATCTGGACCTATCAGGAGCAGCTGCCGCCGGCCAAGTTCATATTCGACGACGAGGACCGCCGCGGCATGGCCGTGGACTCCATGGTCTCGGGCGGCTGCATCATCTCCGGGGGCGTGGTCCGGCATTCCCTCCTGTTCTCCAACGTGTACGTGCACGCCCGGGCCTACGTGAAGGATTCCGTGATCCTTCCGGACGTGGAGGTGGGCGCGGGGGCCGTGGTGAAGCGGGCGGTGGTGGACCGTGGCTGCCGCATTCCGGAGGGAATGGTCATCGGCGAGGTTCCGGAGGCCGATGCCGAGCGCTTCGATGTGAGCCCTGGTGGCGTGGTCCTGGTCACGCCGGAAATGCTGGGGATGGAACTGCATCATGTCCGGTGAGCGGCCCCTGAAGGTGGTCCTGTGCTGGCACATGCACCAGCCGCAGTACCTGGACCCCGAGTCGGGGAGCTACCAGCTCCCCTGGACCTATTTGCACGCCATCAAGGACTACGTAGACATGGCCGCCCACCTCGAGGCGGTTCCCCGGGCCCGGGCGGTGGTCAATTTCGCCCCCGTGCTCCTGGAGCAGCTGGCGGACTACGCCGGCCAGATCGAGGCCCACCTCCGGCAAGGGGCGCCCATCCACGATCCGCTACTGGCGGCGCTGGACAGCCCGGTGCCGCCGGCGGGGAGCGAGGAGCGCCTCGCCCTGATCCGGGACTGCACCCGGGCCAACCGGGAGAACCTGGTTGAGCGCTTTCCGGCCTTCCGGCGTCTGGTGGACATGGCCGAATGGCTGGAGGAGGATCCCGAGGCCCTGCTGTACATCGACGACCAGTTCGTCGCCGATCTGCTGACCTGGTACCACTTGGCGTGGATGGGGGAGACGGTCCGCCGCGAGGACCCCCGCATCCGTGGGCTGCAGGAAAAGGCCGCGGGGTTCACCGTGGAGGACCGCCGGCACTTGCTGTCCATCATCGGCGAGCTGATCGAGTCGGTCCCGGAGCGTTACGGGCGCCTGGCCAAGAAGGGGCAGGTGGAGCTTTCCGTGACCCCCTATGCCCACCCCATCGTCCCCCTGCTCCTCGACTTTCAGTCCGCCCGGGAGGCCCTGCCCGACAGCCCGCTGCCCGCCAAGGACGGCTATCCCGGCGGCACGGAGCGGGCCCGGTGGCACCTCCGCGAGGGGATCGAGACCTTCCGCCGGCATTTCGGGCTGGCCCCCGAAGGCTGCTGGCCCTCGGAGGGGGCGGTTTGTACCGGCACCCTGCGGCTGCTGGGCGAGCTCGGCTTCGCCTGGGCGGCCACGGGGGAGGGGGTGCTCGGTCACAGCCTGGGGGAGGACTACGGGAAGTACGGCGCCGACCCCTCCAACAACCTCTGCTACCCCTATCGCATCCAGCAGTCCCAAACGGCCTGCTTCTTCCGCGACGACGAACTGTCCGACCTGATCGGCTTCCAGTACTCGGATTGGCACGCCGATGACGCCGTGGAGGACCTCATCGGCCGTTTGGAGAGGATCGCCGAGGCCACGGCGGACCATCCCGAGCCCCTGGTCCCCATCATCCTGGACGGGGAGAACGCCTGGGAGCATTACCCGGAGAACGGCTACTACTTCCTGTCCGGGCTCTATAACCGTTTGGCGGAGCACCCCGGCATCGACCTCACCACCTTCGGCGAGGCACTGGCTCAGGGGGTGGCCGCGAACCGGCTGGACCGGCTGGTGGCCGGAAGCTGGGTCTACGGAACGCTGTCCACCTGGATCGGCGACAAGGACAAGAACCGGGGCTGGGAGATGCTGGTGGAGGCCAAGGAGGCCTACGACCGCTGCGTAAGGGAGGGCCGGCTGGAAGGAGAGGCCCTGCGGGAGGCCACCCACCAGCTCGCCACCTGCGAGGGATCCGACTGGTTCTGGTGGTTCGGGGACTACAACCCGGAGGAGGTGGTGCGGGATTTCGAGCGCCTGTTCCGGCTGCACCTGAGCCGCCTCTATCGCAGGCTGGGGGAGACGCCCCCCGAGTACCTGGCGCACGCCTTCGCCCACGGCAGCGGGACCCCCGCCCACGGAGGGGTCATGCGCCCGGGACGCGCCGCCGATTAGCATCCGGAAGGAGCCCCCATGGCATCCCTGAGCGGACCCGGAGCCCGCCGGCGCAGCGGCGTCCTTCTCCACCCCACCTCCCTGCCCGGAGGGGCCGGTAACGGCGACCTCGGCACCGAGGCCTACCGCTTCGTCGATTTCCTGGCCGAGGCGGGCTTCTCCCTCTGGCAGACCCTGCCGCTGGGCCCCACCCACGAGGACGGCTCTCCCTACCAGTGCCTGTCCGCCCACGCCGGTAACCCCCTGCTGGTGGCCCTGGAGCCGCTCCGCGATCTGGGCTGGCTGGAGGAGGTTCCGGAGCCACCCGCCGGGGCCGATCCGTCCGCCTATCGCTGGGAGGCCTTGCAGCGGGCCCACGCCGGCTACGAGGAGGGGGCGCAAGCCGAGGAGCGGGAGGCCCTGGCGGCATTCTGCCGGGAGCAGGCCCACTGGCTGGAGGATTTCGCCTTGTTCATGGCCCTGCGCGCGGACAGCGCGCGTCCCTGGTGGGAATGGCCCCGGCCGCTGCGGGAACGGGAGGAGGCGGCCCTCGTCAAGGTGCGGAGGGAGCGGGCCGGGGAGATCGCCTTCCACCGGTTCGTGCAATGGCGCTTCTTCGAGCAGTGGCGGTCCCTGAAGGGATACGCCAACGGGCGGGGGATCGCCCTGTTCGGCGACCTGCCCATCTTCGTGGCCCACGATAGCGCCGAGGTGTGGGCGCACCGGGAGTACTTCGACCTGGACGCCGAGGGTCGGACGGCCACGGTGGCCGGGGTCCCCCCGGACTACTTCTCCGAGACCGGGCAGTACTGGGGCAACCCCCATTACCGCTGGGACCGTCTGGCGGCGGACGGCTACGGCTGGTGGATCGAGCGGATGCGCACCCAGCTGGAGCTGTTCGACTGGGTGCGCGTCGACCATTTCCGGGGCTTTTCGGCCTTTTGGGAGATCCCGGAAGGGCAGGCGGCCACGGAGGGCCGTTGGGTGGCCGGTCCGGGGGAGGCGCTGTTCCGGGCCTTGCAAAAGGCCCTGGGAGACCTGCCGCTGGTGGCCGAGGACCTAGGAGTGATCACCGAGGAGGTCGAGGCGCTTCGGACGGACTTCGCCTTGCCCGGGATGAAGATCCTGCAGTTCGCCTTCGGCGGGGGGGCGGACAATCCCTACCTGCCGCACCATCACCGGCCCGATTTCGTGGTCTACACCGGGACCCACGACAACAACACCACCCTGGGGTGGTGGGAGGAGGACATCCCCGAGGAGGTCCGGGAGGAGGTGCGGGAGTACCTGGGCCACCCCGGGGAGCCCGTACCCTGGCCGTTGACCCGGGCCGCTCTGGCCTCCGTGGCCCGTACCGCCGTCCTGCCCATGCAGGACCTGTTGGCCTTGGATGGCCGGCACCGCATGAATCGCCCCGCCACCGTGGAAGGGAACTGGCAATGGCGGTTCCGGTGGGACTGGCTCCCAGCGGGACTCGCCGACCGGCTGCGCGATCTGAACGCCCTGTACGACCGGCTATAACGGACTTTCCCCGGAATGGGTATTGACAAATCGGGAATGTCGCTTAAAAGTGACAGCAACGGGCCCCGGCCTCCCCAACTCCCCCAGCAGGGACGCATGCAGAAAAAGGGGTGGGGAGGCCGCCTTTGACAGGGCGCAATCCCGTTCTTACAGCCAGCGCATGCGCCCGGTCTCGTGGAGGTGGGCGAGGCCGGGGTGGTAGGGGTACATGCGCAGCTTGTAGTACTGGAGCCCGGGGAGGGTGGGCTCCAGGTCCAGATGGAACCGGGTTTCCCCCTCCGGTCCCGGCTCCTCCAGGGGCACCAGCCCGTGGCGCTCGCGGGCGTCGAACCCACCCAGGTCGTCGGCCCGCCCCACCAGGCATTCCACCCGCACGTCCTCCGGGGACAGCCCGTTCAGCCGCACCGCGACGGTGATGGGCAGGCTGTCCCCGCTCGTCAGCTCCTCCCGGACCTCGTCCAGGCGTTCCATGCGCACCTGATCCCAGGCCCGGTCGACCCGGCGCTTCCAGCGGGCCAGATCCTGGGCCGGCTCGCCACCGTCCCGCGCCAGCCGCCGCTGCTGCCGGCTCGCCGGCCCGTAGAAGTCCCGCACATAGTCCATGAGCATGCGCTGAGCGTTGAAGCGAGGGATCTGGGACTTGATGGCGTTCTTGGACATCCGGACCCATTCCTCGCTGTACCCGTGGCCATTGCGCCGGTAGTACTTGGGGACCACCTGGTCCTCCAGGAGCTCCAACAGCTCCTTGGCCTCCTCCCGGTTGCGATAATCGCTGCTCATGTCCGGATCGTGGGGGGTGATGGCCCAGCCGTTGTCGCCGTTGTAGCCCTCGCCCCACCAGCCGTCGAGCACCGACAGGTTGAGGCCGCCGTTGATGCCGGCCTTCTGGCCGGAGGTGCCGCTGGCCTCCTTGGGGTACTCCGGAGTGTTGAGCCAGACGTCCACGCCGGTTACCAGCTTGCGCGCCAGGGCCATATCGTAGCCCTCCAGGAGCACCACCTTGCCCTCGAATTCGGGCCGGCGGGAGAACTCGTGGATGACCCGGAGGAGGTGCTGGCCGGGCTGGTCATTGGGGTGGGCCTTGCCGGCGAACAGGAACAGCACGGGCCGGCGGGCATCGTTGACCAGCCGGGCGAGGCGGTCGGGGTCGGTGAACAGCAGGGTGGCCCGCTTGTAGGTGGCGAAGCGCCGGGCGAATCCGATGGTGAGCACATCGGTACGGTCCGGGTGGAGCTGCTCCGTGAGCCGCTCGATCTGGGCCTGGGTGGCGCCGTTGCGGCGGTGCTGGTGGATCAGGCGCTGGCGGGCCTCGGCGAACAGTTCGGCCTTCAGGGATTGGCGCACGCTCCAAAAGCTGTGGTCCTGGATGCGGTCGATGCCCTCCCAGAACCCCTCGTTGAGCAGCTCGCTCCGCCATTGCCCGCCGAAGTGGAGATCGAAGAAGCTGACCCACTCGCGGGCCAGGAAGGTGGGGACGTGAACCCCGTTGGTGACGTGCCCGATGGGATTCTCCTCCCGGGGCACCTCCGGCCAGATGTAGCCCTCCATCTCGGAGGCCACCCGGCCGTGGATGCGGCTGACCCCGTTTTGGTACCGGGAGGTGCGCATGGCCAGGGCGGTCATGTTGAAGCCGCCGTCCTGCGAGGCATCCCGACCCAGTGCCAGGAGCCATTCCAGCCCCGTTCCCAGCTCCTCCTCGGCGTAGGCGCCGAAATAGCTGCCCAGAAGCTCCGGGGCGAAGATGTCGTGGCCGGCGGAGACCGGGGTGTGGGTAGTGAACACGGTGGCGTTGGCCGTTCGCTCGAGGGCGGTGTCCAGGTCCTGCCCCTGGGCGACGTACTCGCGGCAGCGCTCCAGGGCCTGGAAGGCCGCGTGCCCCTCGTTGACGTGCCACACCGTTGGGTGCACGCCCAGGGCCCGCAGGGCGCGTACTCCCCCGATGCCCAGCACGATCTCCTGCTGGATCCGCACCGTGGCGTCGCCGCCGTACAGCTGATAGGTGATGGCCCGGTCCTCCTCGGCATTGTCCGGGAGGTCCGTATCCAGGAGGTAGACCGTTACATGGCCGAGACGGGCCCGCCAGACCCGCACCCACGCCTCGCGGCCGGGGAGGGGGACCCGCACCCGGACCTCCCCGCCGTCCGCGTCCCGCACCGGCTCGATGGGAAGGTCGTCGAAGTCGGTGGGGTTATAGTGGGCCACCTGGTTGCCTTCGGCATCCACGGTCTGCACGAAGTAGCCCTGGCGGTAGAGGATACCCACCGCCACCATGGGCAGGTGCATGTCGCTGGCCGCCTTGACCAGGTCACCGGCCAGGATGCCCAGACCCCCGGAGTACAGGGGCAGGCTCTCGTGGAAGCCGAACTCGGCGCAGAAGTAGGCCACCAGGTCCCGGTCCCGGTTCAGGTGCTCCTGGAGCTCGGGACGCATGGGCTCCTTGTAGTAGCTGTCGAAGCTGGAGAGGACCCGGTTGTACTCCTCCAGGAAGACCCGGTCGCGCGCCGCCTGTTCCAGGCGGTTCTGGCTGACCCGGCGCAGGAACACCTTGGGATTGTGGCTGCACTCCTCCCAGAGCCGGTGGTCGAGCTGATAGAAGAGGCCCCGGATGCGGCGGTCCCAGGTGTACTTCAGGTCGTTGGCCAGCTCCCCAAGGCGGTGGAGGGTTTCGGGGAGGCGCGGCTGGACTTCGAGACGGTAGCGGGTTCCTGGCATGGATCGGGATACCTGAGGGGAAAAGGAGTACTTGGGTCTTCCTGGGAAAGGAGTATATGGGCGCAAAGGGCGAGGCAAATACGGATGGACCCTTAGAGGCCCGGCTCGGTCCCCCCTAGGAGCCGCCGCTCCCCTCCAGGGCCCGGCTCAGGGGCCGGGCGGGGGCGGGCCAGCGTCCCTTGGCCACATTGCGGCCATTGCGGAAGGCCAGCCACCCGTAGCTGCCGTAATGGGTCAGTGCCCGGGCCAGGCCCTCCAGATCCCCCGGGGAGTCGGCGGCGATCAGCAGGGTGGGGGAGGCCTGGGGACCCGCCCGACCCACCAGCACCCGCGTGGAGGCCTCCTCGGGGAAATCGGGGAGGGGCCGGCGCCCGTCCACCTCTTCCCACGCCGCGGCCAGTTCGTTGGGGGAAACCACCCGGATGGAGGCTTCTTCCCTCTCCCCATCCTCCACCCGGGAGTCCTCCGGCCACAAGGCGCCAGCCAGGGCTCCCAGGGCGGCCTCCCATTCCGTGTCTTTGTGCTCCGCCGGCAGGCGGAGCCCACCGCCTCTGGCGGCCATAACGGCGGACAGCCTCGGCGGAACCTCCGACGGAGCCAGATGCCGGAAGACCCGATACTCGGGGTCCACGGCTACCCGGGTGGCGGCGGGGCCGTCGAGGGTCCAGCGGAAGGTCTGCTCCGCGCGGGTCAGGGAGACGGTCTCCTTGCGGACGGTTCCGTCGGCCCGATGGATATGCACGGGGAGGCGCAGCGGATAGGCCGGCTCCTCCTGGGCCAGGGTCAGCTCCAGGGCTCTACCACCGGAGCGGAGGTTCGCGATGCGCAGCCGCGGGGCCCCGGGGCGGTCGAGCCAGGCCTGGAAGACGGGATCCAGATTCTGCTCGGCAGCCTGCTCGAAGGCGCGCTGGAGGTCCCCCCAAGAGGCCTGTTGGTACTTGTTCCTTTCGTAGAAGCGGCGTAGGGCGGCCTGGAAGGCTTCGTTGCCAAGTCGGTCGCGCAGCATGATCCAGAGGAAGGCGGCCTTGTTGTAGCCCCGGGTACGGGAAGCCTGGTCCACCCGCGCCTGAAAGTGGCGCAGGGCCGGTGCGGGCTCATCGCGGTGGTAGCTGGCAAAGTCCTGCAGCCAGCGGAGCCGAATCTCCCGGGCCGCCTCCTCGGAGCCCCGGGCCCGCAGGCGGTAATCGGCCCCATAGGTGGTCAGCCCTTCGGCCCAGTTGCCGCTATCGGGCTCCACGTAGACGCCGTTGCCCCACCAGCTGTGCAGGATCTCATGGGGCAGGGACTGCTCGCGGATGAATCCCATGGGCAGGATCCGGCGCCCCAGGTAGGCAATGCCCGGGAAGCCGAACCCGGCGGGCCATGGACTGCTGACCACCGTGAACCCGCTGTGGGGATACGGCCCGTAGCGCTCCTGAAAGCGTTGGAGGTGGTCGGCGGTGTCTTCCAGGAATGGGGCGGTGAGGTCCTCCAAACCGGACGGGAAGGAGGTGGCCACCGGGATCCCTTCCTCGGTGGTGTCGAACCGGATCCGGTGCGGCCCCCCCACTAGCACAGCCCTCTCGGTGGGCTGGGCCATCCGGAAGCGAACGGTGCGGGTATCTCCTTCCGTCTCCTCTTCGGTTCGGCGTCCCGGGGCCGTGAGCCGGTGTTCCCGGGGGACGGTGACGGTGAGGCGGTAGGTGTGAAGATGGTTCCCGGTGCGGGGATACCAGAAGCCCCCTGCCAGGTAGATACCCTCCCGGGTGACGCGGGGGCCGAAGCTCGGGTCCTGGTCGCCGTCCTCAGGATGGGCCTCCTCGGGCGGGGCCCCTGAGTAGCGGACCTCTACCTCATGGCGGCCCGGCTCCAGGGGCCGGTTGCTTTGCCAACGGCCGGAATCCCCCTTCATTCGGGAACCCTGGTGAGGCGAGCCGTTCACCTTCACGGACTCTACTTTCAGCTTCGGATGGAGGCGGAAGGCGAGGGGGCCGCTCCCGGACCACCGAAAGCGATCGACACCAAGGATGGTATGGGTGTCCGGCTGGACTTCCAACTGGATGCGGTGGTCTGGGGTGGAATCGGTGCTCCCGAGAACCGGGGTGGAGCCGAGGGCGCAGACCAGAACAAGCCCGGCCCGCCATGTCCCTCGGCTGCCGTGCCTCATTCGCCGGATTCCTCCTCCTGGCCGTCGTCCACCCAGCGGTCGTAGCAATCCAGCCCGCAGAAGTAGACCACGTAGTCGCTGCTTTCCATGCTCTTGGCGTCGTCATGGGGAACCTCCGCCATGCAGACCTCGCAGGTCACCTTGGCGGGATCCGTGGACTCATGCCGCTCGCTCATGGCCGCGCTCCTCTCTCCTTTTCTCTGACCCAGACCTTGACCCTCTTCAATTAGAGGCAGACAACGCGGATGGGCCGATTATCCTTCCTGGGGCTTTTCCTGGAGTCGGTGGGCCCGCTCGGCAATCTGCAGCACCCCCAAGGCGTAGTCCGAGGAGTAGTTGTAGCGCATGATCGCACGGACATAGGTTGCCACGTAACTGATGTTGGGGATATCGGAACGGACCTTATCGAAACGCCGCAGGCGTTGGCCGTCAGCGTTGGTGGCTGCGGCGAAGCTGGCATTGCCCTCGTCGAATTCGAGCCAGGCCTCGACGATCTCCCCCAGGTTTTCCAGGCGCTGGAAGTCAAGCATCCGGTCCGGCCAGTCGAATTTGTTGCGGAGCAGGTTGGCCGCGGAGAGGATGGCGTCCGGTAACCGGGAAAGGTCCGGGGGTCCCTCCCCGGCGCTGACCGCATGGTCCAGATTGGAGGGCAGGAACTGGGGAATGCCCACCGCCCCCGCGTAGCTGGCCCGGACCGGGGTGTCGGCGAGATCGAACCCCTGGCGCTGGGCATAGAGGACCAGGGACACCAGCTGTTCCTCCGCCATATCCAGGAGGCGGGGGATGCGGCGCTGCAGTCGGCGCGGAGCGTTCGGGCCCACGGTCAGGCCGTCGAGGAGGCTGTTGAATACGGTGAAGGCGTCGTGATCGAAGCCGTCGTAGCGGCCCAGGGCACTCTCCTTCAGGAGGATGGCCCCGATGATCTCCTTGCGGATGCCGTATTCCTTTTCCATGCGCTCGTAGGCGGGGCCATGCTCCCGGAAGCTATCCACCAGAAGGTTGGCCTCGTAGACGTAGCGCTTGTTGGCCTCGCGCTCCCGCTCCTTGTGCTTCGGGATCTCGGAGGTGTCCGTGCGCAGGCGGACGGCCTTCTCGTCGCGACGGGCCGCCTTTTCCGAGGTGAACAGGGCCTGGATGCGCTCCGGATGGACGCCGCGGTCGATGAGGCGGCTGAACAGCACCCGGTACCGGTCGGGATGGTCGAACTGACGGGCAGTGGCCTCCAGGTCGGTGGCCGCCGCGAGGGCGGGGGTCAGTCCGAAAAGCAGTAGGGTGACGATCCTGAGCACGGCTTACCCTCGGTTACTGGCAAAAATTCCCTGTCCGGCCTGGAATGGTGCAGGCTGGGAAAAGGGAATGGATTTGGGGCCGGTCCGGACGGGGTGGCAATCTGTCCATCTGGGCTGTCACTGCGCCCTGCGGGCGCAAAGGTGGGTGAACGGTGAATTCCTGGCTCGGTAGAAGACCTGCGGTGGAGGCGCTTCCCCAATATCTGCACGAGCAGCGGGAGGACGTCTACCTGCTCCTGCGGCATTACCTGAGCCTGAAGCGTTCCTTGCTGCTGCATTCGGACCTCTGGGACGAGCTGCTGCGGTTCTCCGCGGAAACGGTGCCGGGCATGGAGCGCACCCCTCTGGGCTGCCTGCTCGCCGTCGCCCAGGAGGCGGTGCTGGAGGCCCCCTGGATCTGCCTCTCCGTACGTCCCTCCATCGCCGCCTGGGAGTACCTGCGCTTCCACGTGGAGGAGGTAGAGTTCGAGCCCATCTCCGTGTCGGAGTTCCTCAAGTTCAAGGAGCGCCAGGTGACCCGACGGGATCCGGAGGAGGACTGGACCCTGGAGGTGGACCTGGGGCCCTTCTCGCGGGAGTTCCCCAAGCTGCAGGAAACACGCTCCATCGGCCGAGGCGTGGAGTTCCTCAACCGCCGCCTGTCCAGCCAGCTCTTCCAGAGCCTGAACGGGGGGGACCAGAGCCTGCTACGCTTTCTGCGCCTCCACCAGTACCGCGGCCAGCAGCTGATGCTGAACGACAGCATCCAGAGCCTGGATGCGCTGCGCTCCGCGCTGCGCTATGCCGAGGTCTACCTGGCGCGCGCCGACCAACGCGCCCCCTGGAGCGAGGTGGAGCCCCATCTGGGGGAGCTCGGCTTCGAGCCGGGGTGGGGCCGCGATGTGGCCCGCACCCGCGATACCCTGCACCTGCTCTCCGACATCCTGGAGGCCCCCGAGCCCGCCACGCTGGAGCGCTTCCTGGGCCGCATCCCCATGATCTTCAGCCTGGCGGTGATCTCCCCCCACGGCTTCTTCGGCCAATCCAACGTCCTCGGCAAGCCGGACACGGGAGGCCAGGTGGTCTACATCCTGGACCAGGTCCGGGCTCTGGAGTCGGAGATGCGCCAGCGCATCTGGGAGCAAGGCCTGGACATCGAGCCCAAGATCCGCATCCTGACCCGACTGATCCCCGAGGCGGAGGGCACCACCTGCGACCAGCACCGCGAGCACGTGCTGGGGACCAAGTATACCCACATCCTGCGCGTGCCGTTCCGCACCGAGCAGGGGGAGGTGGTGCCGCACTGGATCTCCCGCTTCGAGGTATGGCCCTATCTGGAGCGATTCACGGTGGAGGCGGAGAAAGAGCTCCTTGCCGAGCTTGGGGGACGGCCCGACTTGGTCATCGGCAACTATTCAGACGGCAACCTGGTGGCCACTCTGCTGTCGCAGCGCCTCCACGTGACCCAGTGCAACATCGCCCACGCCCTGGAGAAGCCCAAGCACCTCTACTCGGACCTGTTCTGGGCGGACAACGAGGGGGAGTACCATTTCTCGGCCCAGTTCACGGCGGACCTGATCGGCATGAACGCGGCGGATTTCATCATCACCTCCACCTACCAGGAGATCGCCGGGGATGCCGAGACCATGGGGCAGTACGAAAGCTATGAATCGTTTACCATGCCGGGTCTGTACCGCGTCCTGAACGGCATGGACATCTACGATCCCAAGTTCAACATCGTCTCGCCGGGCGCCGACCCGGAGGTGTACTTCCCGTATACGGAGGAGGAGCGGCGTCTCACGGGTCTCCACGAGGAGATTGCGGACCTGGTCTACGGCGGGGAGCGCTCCGACGCCCGCGGCCGCTTCCTGGACCCCGACAAGCCGGTGCTGTTCACCCTGGCCCGGCTCGATCGCATCAAGAACATCACCGGGCTGGTGGAATGGTTCGGGGCGAGCCCCCGGCTCCGCAAGGCGGCCAACCTTCTGGTGATCGCCGGCCACGTGGATGCGGGAAAGTCGGTGAACTGGGAGGAGCGGGCGCAGATCGAGCGCATGCACGGGCTCATGGACACGTACCGCCTGGACGGGGAGGTGCGCTGGCTGGGCACCCACCTGGACAAGAACCTGGCGGGGGAGCTGTACCGCTTCATCGCCGACCGCCGCGGGGCCTTCGTGCAGCCGGCGCTGTTCGAGGCCTTCGGCCTCACGGTGATCGAGGCCATGACCTCCGGCCTGCCCACCTTCGCCACCTCCTACGGGGGGCCGCTGGAGATCATCGAGGACGGGGTGTCGGGCTTCCACATCAACCCCAACCACGGGGACCAATCGGCGGAGATCATGGCGGGGTTCCTGGAGCGCTGCGCCGCCGAACCTGGGCACTGGGAGCGGGTCTCCCGGGCGGCGGTGGAGCGGGTGCGCGCCCGGTACACCTGGGAGCTGTACGCCGAGCGGATGATGACCCTGTCCCGCATCTACGGCTTCTGGAAATACGTGACCAATCTGGAGCGGGACGAGACCCGTCGCTACCTGGAAATGTTCTACGGGCTGCAGTTCCGTCCCCTGGCGCGGCAGGTGGAGGAATCCGGTTGCCGTCCGGGATAGGCGGGATCCGGCAAAAAGGGGGAACCGATGGCGACATGGAGGCACGGCGGGGAAGGGATGCGCTTCGTGCCCGGGGGAGGCCGGGCATGGTAAGACCCCGCGAAGGGACGAGGGTCCCCCGCTCGACCCTGTTCATCCTCTCCATCCTGGTCATCGAGGTGGTGGCGCTGTCCGCGCTGGTGTGGAACTCGGTGCGGATCCTCAACAGCAGCCATGACCAGCTGATCGAGTCGTCGGCTGACCGGGTCAACGATTTCCTGAGCCGGTCCGTGGCCCCGGCCTTGGCCGCCTCCCAGCCGACCCGGGTACAGGCGGTGCTGGAGCGCCTATCCGAGGGGACCAACCTGGAATACGTCCGGGTCCTGGACCGCGAGGGTCGCACGGTGGCCTCTCGGGGCCAGGCCCCGCCGGAGCCCCGGGAGGATGCGCATCCCAGCGAGGCCGGGCCAGAGGGGGTCTACGACGCCTCCAGCGCGATCCGGGCCGACGGCGAGCGCCTGGGCACGCTTCTGACCGGCCATTCCCTGGCCCCCGGGCGCGCCTTCACCAGCCAGGCCAAGCTGCAGAACGCCCTGATCGGCGGCGTCGAGATCGTCTTGACCATTCTGGCGACCCTGTTCCTGGGCCTCTCCTTCACGCGCAACCTCCGGCGCCTCGAGGCCGGGGCCCGGGCCCTCGCCCAGGGGGATTACTCCCACCGGATCCCGGTGAAGGGCCAGGACGACTTCGCCCCAGTGGCGCGCTCCTTCAACGACATGGCGGCCAACCTGACCGGTGCCCAGCGGGAGCTCGAGGAGAAGAACCGGGCCCTGGAGCGTCAGGCGCGTCACTTCCGCACCCTCCTGGACGGGGTGGAGGCGGTGGTGGTGGAGGGCGATCCCAACACGCTCCAGCTCACCTACGTTAGCCAGGAGGCCGGGAACCTCCTCGGGTATCCGGTCACCCGCTGGTTCCAGCCCGGTTTCTGGGAGGAGCATGTCCACCCGGAGGACCGGGAGACCTTCCTGGCCGGGGTGTCCGGCCACCGGGATGCCCCGGGGTCCTTCAGCCTGGACTTCCGCATGCTGCACCGGGACGGCCACGCGGTCTGGGTGCGGGCCATCAACGCCGTGGACCGGGACGAGGACGGCGGGTTGATCCTGCGCGGACTCCTCCTGGACGTCACCAAGGAGAAGCACTCCGCCGAGCGCATCATCTACCTGGCCGACCACGATCCCCTCACGGGTCTGTACAACCGGGGACGCTTCCAGGAAGAGCTGGAGCGCAACATCACCTACGCGCAGAGCTACGCCCACGACGGCGCGCTGCTTGTGCTCGGCATCGATCGTTTCAAGTACATCAACGATACCCTGGGTCACCGGACCGGGGACCACTACCTGCACGCCGTGGCCTCCGCCCTGCAGGACGCCGTCAGCGAGGTGGACGTGATCGGGCGGCTGGGTGGGGACGAGTTTGGGATCATCCGCCCCAAGGCCACCCCCGAGGAGATGGAGGAGCTTGCCGGGGCCCTACGCGCTCGCTTGGCACAGCCCCTGGTGGAATCGGGGGAGTACCTCTCGGCGGTCACCGCGAGCATGGGCATGGTGTTCTTCCCTCGCGATGGCGTCCGGGCCGACGACCTGCTGGCGCGGGCGGACGTGGCGCTCGGGACCGCCAAGGAGGAAGGGCGGGACCGCCTGCACCACTACCATGAGGGCGCCGAGGCCATCGGCCGCATGCGGGCCAAGATCAAATGGGAGGACCGCATTCGGCGCGCCCTGCGCGAGGACCGGTTCCGCTTCCACTACCAGCCCATCATCCATCTGGGCAGCGGCGCGGTCAGCCACTACGAGGTGCTGTTGCGCATGGAGACGGAGGACGGCGAGCTGGTGGGTCCCGGGGCGTTCCTCGATACGGCCGAGCGATTCGGCATGATCGGGGAGATCGACCGCTGGGTCCTGGAGAACGCCATCCGGGTCCAGGGGGAGTCCCGGCGGGTGGGCCGGCCGGTGAAGCTGGCCATCAACCTTTCCGGGCGCCATCTGGGCCGTTCGGACATCCTGGAGCTCATGAACAGCGCCATCGAGCACCAGGGCGCCGACCCCCGCGCGCTGACCTTCGAGGTCACCGAGACCGCCGCCGTGGAGAACCTGACCCGCGCCCGCCAGTTCATCCATACCCTGCGCGAGCGAGGCTGCCGGGTGGCCCTGGACGATTTCGGGGTTGGCTTCTCCTCCTTCCACTACCTCAAGAACCTGCCCGTGGACATGGTCAAGATCGACGGCAGCTTCGTCCGCGCCCTGGACCGGGACGAGTTCGACCGCCGCTTCGTTCAGGCCATGAGCGAGCTGACCGCCAGCCTGGGGATCGAGAGCGTGGGCGAATTCGTGGAGAGCGGGCGGATCGCCGAGATTCTGGAAGAGCTGGGGGTGGGCATGGGCCAGGGCTTCCACCTGGGGCGGCCTGCCCCGAGGTTCCTGGAAGGAGGGGTCCCCGGCGGGGAGGGGCGGAGGAGCGCCGGCGGGGAGTAGGGCGGGCCCCGTCGCCTGTGGGCGTCAATCCTCCCCGGAGGGGTCCGGCTGCCAACCGGCGGCGCGTGCCAAGCGGACCGCCTCTTTGTGGATGCGCTCGTGGCGCTGCCGGAGATCCTCGGGCAGATTGCTCACCAGGTGACCGTACGGCTCCCAGGCCTCGAGAACCTGGGCGTGGAGCTGTTCCAGCCGGCCGTAGTCCCACCCCTCGCAGGTCTCGGTCTCGGGTAGGATCCCGAACACCCAGGCGTCCCGGATGATGCGCCCGGCGTCGGTCATGCCGGCGTACTGGTCGTTGTGGATCCCCGGATAGACCGGGCGTTGCTGGGCCATTGTCGCTGCTCCCGTGGTCCGTTTGGCGGGTGGCCGGTACCTACAGCCCGTTCCCGCCTCTGCCCCGGCAGGAGGCGGGGAATGGGGGCGGACTATCGGCCCTTCTTGCTGTCGAGCACGTCGCTGATCCGGTTCGCCACCTTCTCGCGCATGCCCTCCACCGCAAGGAGCTCCTCCCTGGAGGCCTGGAAGACCGCCCGGGCGGTGCCGAACTGGCGGAGCAGGGCCCGGGCCAGCTCCGGGTCGACGCCGGGGAGGCCCTCCACCAGGAAGCGGATGGCCTCGCGGCGGGTCTCCGGCTGGTTGGGGCGCAGCGGGCGATCGTCCTCGGGCACCTGGTTCTGGGTCTCCACCGCCAGCGTGTACAGGAGCATGGCCGAGTCCTTGGGGCTCGGGCTGTAGAGCACCGGAATCTCCAGGGTGCCCGTAAGGTAGCCGATGGCCCAGTGGACATCAAAGGGGGTCTGGTGGAAGCGGGCGGTGAAATAGTCCCCCTCCAGAAGGAACAGGGGGCGCCGGTAGTGGGCCTTCATGCGGTTGGCCGTGTCGAAGACCTCCTTGTCCACCACGGCCAGGATGAAATCGGTGCCCGACTTGTAGTCCACCACGGTCTCGCCGTCGAGGACGAAATCGCCCACGTCCAGATCCTCGTAGTCGAGATGCACCCCCTGGATCTCCTTGAGGTGCCCCGCGAGGCGGCTTTCCTGGCCGGGGTCGGCGGTGAGGGTAACGCGGGCTCCAAGCCGGGACATGGGCGGCTCTCCATGGCGAGGGGGGAGGGGCGGCCCGCCGGGCCGCTGCCAAAAGGCCGCGGGTACGCCCGGGGGCCGACGACGCAAACGCTACCATTCCCGTTCCGGGGAAATCCAGACCTTTAAGGTCGGAAAACCGTGTGACGGGTCAGCCGTTGGCCGCCTCCAAGCGCTCGCTGGCCTCCAGCCAGGCCTCCTCGGCCTCGGTCAGCGCCTTCTCCACCTGCCCCTGCTCCTGAAGCAGATCCTGCAGGCGCTCTTTCTCCCCGTCCCCGTAAAGTCCGGGATTGGCGAGGGCCTGGTCCAGCTCGGCCTTGCGTCGGGTGAGGCGGTCCACCTCTTTCTCCCAGCGCCGGATCTCGTCGCGCAGGGGCTTCAGCTCCTTGCGCCGCTCCGCGGCCGCGCGCCGGCGGTCCCGGTCCTTGGTCGGCTGCGCCTCGCCGGCGGGGCCGGCGGGCTCGGCCGGACCCTCGCTGCGCTCCAGGAGCCACCGCCGGTAGTCGTCCAGATCCCCGTCGAAGGCCTCCACGGTCCCGGAATCCACCAGCCACAGGCGGTCGGTCACCGAGCGCAGGAGGTGGCGATCGTGGGAGACGGTCACCAGGGCTCCCGGGAATTCCTGCAGGGCCAGGGTGAGGGCGTGGCGCATCTCCAGGTCGAGGTGGTTGGTGGGCTCGTCCATGAGCAGAAGGTTGGGGCGGCGGTACACCAGCAGGGCCAGGGCGAGCCGGGCCTTCTCCCCCCCGGACAGCGGCGCCGTCGGCTCCAGGGCCACGTCCCCCCGGAAGCCGAAGCCGCCCAGGAAGTCCCGCAGGTTCTGGGGCTGGGCCTCGGGGTCCAGGCGCTGCAGGTGGAGCATGGGGCTCGCCTCGGGGTCCAGGTGGTCCACCTGGTGCTGGGCGAAATAGCCCACCTGCAATCCCTGGGCGGGGTCCCGCAGGCCGCTCTGGGGCCGGAGGTGCCCGGCCAGGACCTGAATGAGGGTGGACTTGCCCGCGCCGTTGGGGCCCAGGAGGCCGATGCGGTCACCGGGATGGAGCTCCAGGCTGATCCCCCGGAGAACGGGGTCGCTGTCGTAGCCGGCGCGCAGGTCCTTGAGGCCGAGGAGCGGGGTGGGCAGCCTGGCGGGCTCCGGGAAGCTGAACTGGAAGGGATCCTCGGCGTGGGCGGCCGAAACCTGCTGCATGCGCTCCAGGGCCTTGATGCGGCTCTGCGCCTGGCGGGCCTTGGAGGCCTGGGCGCGGAAGCGGTCCACGAAGCGCTGGATGCGCGCCACGTCCTTCTGCTGCTTCTCATAGGCGGCCTGCTGCTGGGCCTTTTCCGCTGCGTAGCGGGCCTCGAAGTCGGAATAGTTGCCGGGATAGACCTTGAGGCTCCCGTGCTGGAAGTGGACTACTCGGTCCACCACCGCGTCGAGGAAATCGCGGTCGTGGGAGATGAGCAGCAGGGTCCCGGGATAGGCTGCCAACCAGTCCTGGAGGCGCAGGACCGCGTCCAGGTCCAGGTGGTTGGTGGGCTCGTCCAGGAGCAGGAGCTCCGCCCGGGCCATCAGGGTCCGGGCCAGGTTCAGGCGCATGCGCCAGCCGCCGGAGAAGGCCGCCACGGGGGCGGTTTCCTCGGCGGCGGAGAATCCCAGGCCGTGGAGGAGCCGGGCGGCCCGGGAGCGGGCCGTGTAGCCGTCGATGGCGTGGAGGTGGGCGTGCAGCTCCCCCAGCCGTACCCCGTCCCCTGCCGCCTCCGCCTCGGCCAGGGCGGCCTCGGTGGCGCGCAGGTCCTCGTCCCCGTCCAGGACGTAGTCAATGGCGGGCTGGGGGAGGCCCGGGACCTCCTGGGCCATCCAGGCGATGCGCCAGTGCCGCGGCAGGCTAACTGAGCCGGTGTCCGCCTCCAGCTCGCCGCGCACCAGAGAGAAGAGGCTGGTCTTTCCCGTGCCGTTGGCGCCGACCACCCCCACCTTCTGGCCGGGGTGGATGGACAGGCTGACGTTCCGGAGCAGCTCCCGCGGCCCGCGCCGGAGGCTGATGTTGGCCAGTTCGAGCATGGCGCCGATTCTACCAGCCAGGGCGCCGCGTTTCGCCCGGGCCTCTTCGCTACCGGCGGCGCCGGTCCATGCCCTTGTAGAGGTGGGCCACCTCCCCGGCGGCGCCGTTGTGCGTCTCCCTATCCCGCCGCAGGAAGCTCACAAATGTTACGAATTTCCTAGACAGGACGCTGGCCCTTCCCCGCTCAGCCCCCGAAGATCACGCCGATCCCGAAATGGAAGCGCGGCCCCTCGGGGGCACGGCGATCCTCGGTCCAGAGCTCCTGGTCCGCCACCTCCACCACCGGGTAGGTGTACTCGGCCTCTCCGATGCGGCCCTTGCGGGTCTCCTCCAGGGTGCCGGACACCGTAACCCGGCGCCCTGGGGCGTAGTCGGCGGTCTCCAGGTACCCCTCCGCCTCGGCCAGGAACCGGCCCCGTGGGTCCGCTTCCACGTCGGGCTTTTGGCGACCATCCAGGGGATAGGCCAGGATCTCCAGGCGGGTTCGGTCCTCCAGGTTGGTGGTGTTGACGATGACGCCGCCCCAGAGCACCCGGGAGCCTTCCAGAGAGGCCATATCCCGCTTGGCCTCCCGGGGGCTCACCTCCGCGACGCCCTCGTCCACGGAAAAGCGCGGGGTGCCGGCGCAGGCCACCAGAGCCAGGATCCAGAGAGTCGCGAACAGGCCACGGCCGAGGGTGCGCATGGTGGCTACCAGTACGGGTAGTAAGGATGGGGATAGGGGTACCAGGGGTCGTGGTACCGGTACCAAGGGTCGTGCCAGGGATCCCGATAGGGGCGGGGGCGGTCCTCCTCCCGCGTCCACAGGTAGCTGCCGTCCCCCTCCACGAGGGGCAGGCGGTAGGCGTACTCGCCGATGTCCCGGGTCAGCATTTCCTCGACGGTGCCGGTCACCGTGATCCGGCGGCCGGGGGCGTAGACCGCGGGGTCCAGGAAGCCCGGGAACCGGACCAGGAAACGGCCCTCGCTGCGGTCGCGGTCCGCGGGGCGGGCGTCGTATTCCAGCGGCTTGGCCACCACCTGCATCTCGGTGTGCTCGGGGCGGTTCTCCACTTCGACGATCTCGCCGCCCCAGCGGATCGTCTTCCCCAGATGGGCATCGGGGTCCGCCCGAACGGCCGCCAGGCTCGGGCCCCCATCCTCCGGGTCGCGGATGGGCTCGGGGATGCTGGAGGCGCACCCGGCCAGGAGCAGACCGGCAAGCACGCAGGCGAAGCACCGGACGGACATGACAGGCTCCTTGCGGCCCCTTGCCGCGGTGGCGGACCGGCCAGGGAGTGTCGGACCCGGCACTCCGGACGGGCGCCGGGGCAGGTAGCGCCATGGCCCTCAACGGATTGGACAACCGCCCGGGCCGCAGCGCTCGCGGGCCGGGCCTATCCCGGTCCCCCCGCCGGATCCTCGAAGATGCTCCGACCGGTCGGATCCTCCAGGCGGACGGATTCGGTGCGGCCAGCGAAAAGGACAAGGTGGCCCCGCTCGCGGGTGCGGCCGTCCCGGGTCAGCTCGAAGGCGTAGTGCCGGCGGAGCCGGAGCCGGCCGCGCCCGTCGCGGCCCGTGCCCAGCCGGCGGAGCTCAACCGTGTCGTCGAGCAGCTTGGCCTCCTGTCGCCGGCAGGTGGTCTCGGCGATGCGCACCGCCCGCTCCCGGGCGCGGAGGAAATCCGCCCAGGCAAGGATGAGCAGGGCCGTCAGCCCCATGGCAAGGATCCCGGTCATTGCCCCATGGTAGCCGAAACCGAGGGTTGGGTCCCGGGTGCGTTGTCCGTACGACCTTGCTACATTCCCGGGAAAACACCAATTTCACCCGGAAAGGAAGTGGCTCATGGCAAGCGAGGGCTGGCACGAGGCCGAGGATCGTTTGAGCACCGAGACCAAGGACCTGCACCGGGCCATCGTTTCCTTGATGGAGGAGCTGGAGGCGGTGGACTGGTACAACCAGCGGGTCGATGCCGCGGAGGATCCCGAGCTGAAGGAGATCCTGGCCCACAACCGGGACGAGGAGAAGGAGCACGCGGCCATGGTGCTCGAATGGATCCGCCGCAGGGATCCGCGCATGGACTCGGAGCTGCGGGAACGCCTGTTCACTTCCGGTTCCATCACCCACGAAGGGGACTGACGGACCCGCCAGCGGAGGGAGTTGGAAAGCGAGGAGGGCAGCCATGCGATTCTGCCACGACCAGCGCTGCGTGGAGGTCGTGCGGGGCGATATCACCGCCCAGGACACGGGCGCTGTGGTGAACGCCGCCAATAAGGCCCTCGCCCCGGGCGGCGGGGTGGCCGGGGCAATCCATCGCGCGGCGGGACCGGGGCTGTGGGAGGAAAGCAGCCAGCTGGGCGGCTGCGCCACGGGGGAGGCCAAGATCACCGGGGGCCACCAGCTGCCGGCCCGGTACGTGATCCACACCGTGGGGCCCGTGTACGGCGAGGACCCCGAGCCCGCCGACCTCCTGCGCCGGTCCTACGTCAACAGCCTGCGGCTGGCCGATGAGCACGGGCTGCGCTCGGTGGCCTTCCCCGCCCTGAGCACGGGCGCCTTCGGCTACCCCATGGAGGAGGCCGCCGACATCGCCCTGCGCTCCTTGATGGAGACCCTGCCGGAACTGGGATCCGTTCGATTGGCCCGGATGGTCCTGCACGGGGAGCGGGACCACCGCATCCATGCGGAGGCGGCCCGGCGCTTGGCCGCCGAACTGGGCTGGGAGGCGGAGCAGGAGGAGTGATCCCGCCCCGAGCCCGCCTCACCCCTCCGAGCGGGCGGACTGCTTGAACAGGGTCGGGTCCAAATGGTGGCGGTTCAGGAGCTTGTAGAATTCCGTCCGGTTGCGCTTGGCGAGCCGGGCGGCCTGACTCACGTTGCCGCCGGTCATCTGGAGGACCCGGGCGAGGTATTCCCGCTCGAACTCCCGCCGGGCGTCCGCGAATGAGGGCAGCTCCTCCGGGTCCTCGTTGAGGGCCCGCTGGACCAAGTCCTCCGAGATGATGGGGGTAGGGGAGAGGGTCACCACCTGTTCCACCACATTGAAGAGCTGGCGGACGTTGCCGGGCCAGGGAGCGCTGACCAGCCGCTCCATGGCCTCCGGGGCGAAGCCCTTGACCGTCTTGCCGTACTTCTCGGCGAGCTGGGAGAGGAAGTGACTGGCGAGCAGGGGGATGTCCTCGCTGCGGTCCGCCAGCGGGGGAAGCTCCAGGGCGACCACGTTCAGCCGGTAGTACAGGTCCTCCCGGAAGCGCCCCTCGGCCATCTCCTCGCCGAGGTCCCGGTGGGTGGCGGTTATGATCCGCACGTCCACGGGGATGCCGTCGGTGGCCCCCACGGGGCGCACCAGGCGCTCCTGCAGCACGCGCAGCAGCTTGACCTGGAGGGTCAGGGGCATGTCCCCGATCTCGTCGAGGAACAGGGTTCCCCCGTGGGCGGCCTGGAACAGGCCTTTCTGGTCCTGGGTGGCACCGGTGAAGGCCCCCTTCTTGTGGCCGAACAGCTCGGATTCGAGGAGGGTCTCGGGGATGGCCCCGCAGTTGATGGCAACGAAGGGCTTGTCGGCGCGAGGACTGGCCTTGTGGACCGCCCGCGCCATCAGCTCCTTGCCGGTGCCGCTGTCGCCCTGGATGAACACGCTGGCGTCGCTGTCGGCCACCATGCGGGCGCGGCCGAGGACGTCCTCCATGAGCGGGCTGCGGGTGATGATCTCGGACCGCCACGGGGCCTGCCGGCCGTCCTCTTGCCCTTCTTCCGCACCGCCGGAAAGGGTGAGGGCCTTCTCCACCTGTTCCATCAGGTCGCTGCTGTCGAAAGGCTTGGTGAGGAAGCTGAACACCCCCCGCTTGGTGGCCTCCACCGCGTCGGGGATGGAGCCGTGGGCCGTGAGGATGATGACCGGCAGGGTGGGGTGGCGCTCGCGGATGTTGTCGAACAGAGCCATGCCGTCCATGCCGTCCATGCGCAGGTCGGTTATGACCAGCTGGGGGCGCACCGCGGCGAGGTTGGCCAGGGCCTCGTGGCCGCTTTCCACCGCCGCTACCTGGTAGCCGGCGGAACGGAGGCGGATGGAGAGAAGTCGCAGGAGTCCCGGATCGTCGTCGACCAGTAGGATGCGTTGGGCGCGGTCCATAGCTCGTTCCAGTGCTGCGGGGAATCAGTCCCGTTGTCGAATGCTGCGCTCGATGTCCTTGAGGGCCTCCAGCTGCTCATGCAACTTCTGGAGGCGTTCCTCCAATTCCCCTTTTTCCCGGCTAAGCTCACGGTGGGCCGCCCGACTCTCGGCTACATTATTGGCCAGTTCGTCCACCCGTTGCTCCAGCTGCGCGGCGTGCTCGAACAGCTTGTTGCGTTGCTGAAGCTGGTCTTTGAGGAGGAAAGCCATGTTCCGGAGGTGTGGGGCCATCTGGTCCGAGCTCCCCATGCAGGGACCGAGCACCTTCCCGGGCTCCGCCGACACCGCTGGGCCCGAATCGGCCACAAGGGTGAGGATCGCCAGTCGTAGACGGTCGGCAGTGCACCGATCCTCCGGGACCCAATTGCGGAAGTTCCGATACTCAGCCGCCAGCGTCTTGCTGTCGAGGGTCGAAGCGTACCGATAGAAGGCGGCCAAGTCATCCGCCGAGCCCGACGGGACAGACCGGTCCAGCGTACCGCATCCGGCCAGAAGGGTCATCAGCAGGGCCGCGGATGCCGGGCGCCAGGCCGTCACGCGGCCTCCTTCTTGCTGTTTAGCGGCAGGGTGACGCGGAGGTGTCCGCCCGGCTGCTCGGCGTCCACCACCTGGATGCTGCCATGGTGGGCGTTGACGTATTCCCGGGTGATGGACAGGCCCAGGCCGGATCCCTTGATGTAGCCCTGCGCCTGGACACCGCCCTGGAAGAAGGCCTCGAAGACCCGCTGGGAGTCCTGGGCACTGATGCCGGGCCCGCTGTCCACCACATCCAGCGTGACCGAGTCCGGGGAACGGGTGGCGGCGATGCCCAGCCGCCCCCCCTCGGGAGAGTACTTGACCGCGTTGGAAACCAGGTTGTCCACGATGGTGCGGAGCTTCTCGCGGTCCGCCGTCAACTGGATGCTCTCCTCGAGGTGGATGTCCAGCTCCAGATGCTTGGCCATGGTGGCAGGCTTGTGGGTTTCCACCACCTCCTCAATGAGCTCCCCCAGGTCGACCTTGGTGAGGTTGAGCGCGGGTGGACCGATCTGCACGTTGCTGAATTTCAGCAGGTCCTCGATGAGACGCTGGAGCTGCCCGCTGCTGTTCCGGATGATCCGCATGATCTCCAGCTGCTCGTCGTTCAGTCCGCCCACCGTCCCCTCGTCCATGAGCTCTGTACCTTCCCGGATGGCGGTGAGAGGGGTCTTGAGCTCGTGGGAGACGTGACGCAGGAAGCGGGTCTTCTCCTGTTCCAGCTCGCGCAGCCGTTCCCGAAGCCAGTCCAACTGCTCGCCGATGTGCTTCAGATCCTGGGGCCCGCCCACGTCGATGCCCTTGTTGAAGTCCCCGTCTCCGAGCTGGCGGATGGAGCGGTCCACCTCCCGGATGGGGCGGGAGATCAGCACGGTGAACAGGGCGGCCGAGGCCAGGGACAGCGGAATCAGGGAGGCGGCCAGCCAGAACAGCACCTCCTGGGCCTGGCTCGCGTCCTTGCGCAGGACGTCCACCTCCCGGTCAATGAGCTCGTTGCTCCTCGACAGCAGAATCTCCGCCTTGCGGGTGAGGCCGATGAAAGCGTCGGCCACCTCCTTCTGGTTGCGGTCAGTGGGCTCCGCTTGCGAAACGTGCTCGAACAGGGCCGATTCTGCCAGGAGCAGCTCGCTGGCGAGCTTGTACTGCTTGCTGGTCAGGGGGAGGTCTTTGAGCCGGGCAACGTTGTCCTGGAACTCCTCATGGGTTTCCCGATAGGCATCGAACAGGGGTTCGTCCTGCAGGACCAGAAACTGGCGGCCGGTTCGCTCCATGGAGGTGACCTGCTCGATAACCTCGTCGCTGTGCTGAATGGCGCGCACGGCCTGGTGGACGGCATCCTGGCTCTGCTCGGCCAGGCGCTCCACATGGATGGCACCGTAGGTCAGCGCCCCGATCAGGGGCAAAGAAACCACCCCGAACCCATACAGGATGAGCATGGGCAGGGATTTTGGATGCTTGATCGCCATCGGCCGGACCTGACCTCACCCCCTTAGCGCCGCGCCGATTGCGGCTTGGCGGGCCCAGCTTACTGGGTCGACCCGCAAACCTCCACCCCCGGGCCTAGACTGCCTCAAGAAACTGCACACTGAAGTACCCGTCCGGATCGGTCCACACCCGGGCCACCCGGAAGCCGGCCCGCTCCGCCAGGTCCCGGAAGCCCGCCAGGGTGTACTTGTAAGACCGTTCGGTACGGATGGTCTGGCCGGTGCGGAAGGGGATGGCACGCCCGGCCACCCGGATCTCCTGGTCCTTGAGGCTTTCCAGATGCATCTCCACGCAACCGAGATCCTCGTTGTAGCGGGCCCGGTGACGGAACCCGTCCAGGTCCAGGTCCGCCCCGAGCTCGTCCCGGAGGCGGTGGAGGAGGTTGCTGTTGAAGGCCGCGGTCACCCCTTCCGGATCGTCGTAGGCTCGGAGCAGGACGTCCACGTCCTTCTGGAGGTCCAGCCCGACCACCATGGCTCCGCCCGAACCCGCCAGCGCGGCCTGGCGAGCGAGGAAGGCCTCCGCCTCGGGCAGGTCGAAGTTGCCCAGGGTGGAGCCGGGGAAGTAGAGCAGGGTCCGGGCGGCTTCCGTGCGCGGGGTCGGAAGGGAGTAGGGCCGGGTGTAGTCGGCGGCCACGGGGAGGACTTCCAGCCCCGGATACGCGGCGTCCACGCGGGCCGCGGCGGCCTCCAGGTGCTCCCGGGAGATGTCCACGGGCACGTATGCGGCCGGCTCCTCCAGATGGTCGAGCAGGGCCTGGGTCTTGTTGCTGCTGCCGCTGCCCAGCTCCACCACCAGCGCCCGGGGTCCTACGGCCGCGCTGATCTCTCGGCCCCGGGCCGCCAGGATGGCCAGCTCCGTGCGCGTGGGGTAATAGGCGTCGAGCTCGCAGATCCGGTCGAAGAGCTCGGAGCCCCGCTGGTCGTACAGATACTTGGGGGAGAGGGAGTAGGGGGCCTCGCGCGTGCCCTGGAGGAGGTCGGCGAGGAGCTCCTCCCCGTCCGGACGAGCGGCCTCGAGGGGGGACGGCCGGTCCCCGGGGGAATTCGTCATGGCACTGCCCTTGACCTGGGAAGGGGACCTTTTCAGCCTGCCAGCACCGTACCGATCCGGTCCATGGCCGCCTTGAGCGAGTCCAGATCCGTGGCGAAGGACAGGCGCATGTAGCCGGGCGCCCCGAAGGCGCTCCCGGGTACCAGCGCAACCCCGGCCCGGTCCAGGAGGTGGGTGGCCAGGGCCACGTCGTCCTCCAGGCCCAGGGCCTCGATGGCGCTGTGGAAGGAGGGGAACAGGTAGAAGGCCCCCTCGGCCCGCCGGCAGGAGACGTAGGGGAGGGCGTTGAGGGCCTCGGAGACGTAGTTGTGCCGTTCCCGGAAGGCCTCGACCATGGGCTCGATCAGTTCCGGATCGCTCTCCAGGGCCGCCAGGGCTGCGTGCTGGCTGATGGAAGCGGGATTGGAGGTGCTCTGGGACTGCAGCTTCTTCATGGCCGCGACGAGATCCCGCGGCCCGGCGGCGTAGCCGATGCGCCAGCCGGTCATGGCGAAGGCCTTGGAGACGCCGTTGAGGACCACGGTGCGGTCCTTGAGGTCCGGGGCCACGTTGAGGATATTGCGGAAGGGCGTGGGGCCCAGAAGGATCTTTTCGTAGATGTCGTCGGTGAGGACCACCACCTGCGGGTGCTTGCGCAGGACCTCCGCCAAGGCCTCCAGCTCCGCCTCCGAGTACACGGCGCCGGTGGGGTTGGAGGGACTGTTGAGGATCAGCAGCCGGGACCGCTCGTTCAGGACGCTGTCGAGCTGGTAGGCGCTGATCTTGAACCCGGCGGTGTCATCGGTTTCGATGGTGACGGGCTCGGCCCCGGTAAGCTTGACGATATCCGGATAGGAGACCCAGTAGGGGGCCGGGATGACCGCCTCGTCGCCCTCCTGGAGGAGGGCCTGGGCCAGGTTGTACACCACCTGCTTGCCCCCGCTGGAGACGATCACCTCGTCGCTGCCGTACTCCAGCCCGTTTTCGTTGCGGAACTTCGCGGCGATGGCCCGTTTCAAAGAGGCCATGCCGTCCACCGGGGTGTACTTCGTCTGCCCGCCGTCAATGGCCGCCTTAGCCGCGGCGCGGATCGGCTCGGGGGTGACGAAATCCGGTTCGCCGGCCCCGAGGCCGATCACGTCGCGGCCCTGGTCGCGCAGCTCCGCGGCGCGGGCGGTGACCGCCAGGGTCGGGGACGGCTGGATGCGCTGGACACGGTCGGAGAGGCGGAGTGCCAAGGGTACCTTGCTCCCGTCGAAGGCCATGGTAAAGACGAGAAAACTAGCATAACTGCGCGCTCGCCGCCATTTGGGGGCTTCCGTCGCCCCCGGGGCGCCGTCATCACTTGGTAGAATGGTCCCATGGAAAGCAGACCCTTCAGGCTGGACAGCAGCTACGAGCCCAGCGGCGATCAGCCGCAGGCCATCCGCCAGCTGGTGGATGGCTTCGCCAATGGCGAGGCCTACCAGACCCTGCTGGGGGTCACCGGCTCCGGCAAGACCTACACCATGGCCCAGGTCATCCAGGAGCTGGGCAGGCCGGCGGTCATCATGGCGCCCAACAAGACGCTGGCGGCCCAGCTCTACGCGGAGTTCCGCGGCTTCTTCCCGGACAACGCCGTGGAGTACTTCGTCTCCTACTACGACTACTACCAGCCGGAGGCCTACGTCCCCAGCAGCGACACCTTCATCGAGAAGGACGCCTCCATCAACGACCACATCGAGCAGATGCGGCTGTCGGCCACCAAGTCGCTGCTGGAGCGTGAGGACGCCATCATCGTCGCCTCGGTGTCGGCCATCTACGGCCTCGGCGACCCCTCGGCCTACCACGGCATGATCCTGCACCTGCGCCAGGGCGACCGCGTGGACCAGAAGGAGATCCTGGCCAAGCTCACCGACATCCAGTACCAGCGCAACGAGATGGACCTGCGGCGGGGCACCTTCCGGGTGCGCGGCGACACCATCGAGGTGTTCCCGGCCGAGAACGAGTCCGAGGCCATCCGCATCGAGATGTTCGACGACGAGGTGGACGGCCTGTCTACCTTCGACCCGCTGACGGGGGAGGTGACCGCCCGGCTGCCGCGGGTCACCGTCTATCCCAAGACCCACTACGTCACGCCGCGGGCCACGCTGCTGGAGGCCATCGAGCAGATCAAGGCGGAGCTCAAGGAGCGCCTGGCGGAGCTGCGCGCCGACAACCGGGAGGTGGAGGCCCAGCGCCTGGAGCAGCGCACCAAGTTCGACATCGAGATGATGCAGGAGCTGGGCTACTGCTCGGGCATCGAGAATTACTCGCGCTACCTGTCCGGGCGCAATCCTGGCGAGCCGCCGCCGACCCTGCTGGACTACCTGCCCAACAACGGCATCATGATCATCGACGAGTCGCACGTGACCATCCCGCAGATCGGCGGCATGTACAACGGCGACCGCAGCCGCAAGAAGACCCTGGTGGAATACGGCTTCCGGCTGCCCTCGGCACTGGACAACCGACCGCTGCGCTTCGAGGAGTTCGAGCGGCTCATGCCGCAGACCGTGTTCGTCTCTGCTACGCCCGGGCCCTACGAGCAGGAGCACGCCGGCCAGGTGGTGGAGCAGATCGTCCGGCCCACGGGCCTGGTGGATCCCCGCGTGGAGGTGCGCCCCGCCACCAGCCAGGTGGAGGACCTGCTCTCGGAGGCCAACGAGCGCATCGACGCCGGCGAGCGGGTGCTGGTGACCACGCTCACCAAGCGCATGGCCGAGGACCTCACCAGCTACCTGGAGGAGATGAACATCCGGGTCCGCTACATGCACTCGGATGTGGACACGGTGGAGCGCTCGGAGATTATCCGCGACCTGCGCCTGGGCAAGTTCGACGTCCTGGTGGGCATCAACCTGCTCCGCGAGGGGCTGGACCTGCCCGAGGTGTCGCTGGTGGCCATCCTCGACGCCGACAAGGAAGGCTTCCTGCGCTCGGACCGCAGCCTCATCCAGACCATCGGGCGGGCCGCGCGCAACGTCAACGGCACCGCCATCCTCTACGCGGACACCATGACCGGCTCCATGCGCCGCTCCATCGACGAGACCGAGCGCCGCCGGGAGAAGCAGCAGGCCTACAACGAGGCCCACGGCATCACCCCGGAGACCATCCAGAAGGAGGTCCAGGACATCCTGGAGGGGGTCCCCGAGAAGGGCGGCTACACCGGCCCGGCGCCCAGGAAGGTGGCGGAGGGGCAGGGGGGCTACGAGGCCCTGAGCCCCGAGGAGGCCGACAAGGAGATCAAGCGCCTGCGCGAGGAGATGTTCGAGAAGGCGCGCAACATGGAGTTCGAGGAGGCGGCCCGGCTGCGCGACCGGGTGCAGGAGCTGGAGTCCAAAGCCCTGGGCGTGGAATAGCCCAAGGCCTCCGGGCCGCCGCAATTGCCAGCACCAATCGGGATAGGGAATGAACGAGCACGACGGCGAGATCCGCATCCTCGTGGTCTGTCTGGGCAACATCTGCCGGTCGCCCACCGCCCACGGCGTCCTGCAGCGCAAGCTGGAGGAGGCCGGCCTGGACGGCCGCGTACGGGTGGACAGCGCCGGCACCGGCGACTACCACATCGGTAAGATGCCCGATCCGCGCGCCCGGGAGGCGGCGGCCGGGCGCGGCTACGACCTCACGGGGCTGCGGGCCCGCCAGGTGGAGCCCGATGACTTCCGGCGCTTCCATTTGATCCTGGCTGCGGACAGCGAGAACTACGCCGACCTGGTGGCCCTGGCGCCCAGCCCGGCGGACCGGACCAAGGTGCGGTACCTGCTGGACTTCGCCGCCTCCCCGGAGCAGGAGGTGCCGGACCCCTACGCCGAGTCGGAGGAGGCCTTCGACCGGGTCCTGGACCTGGTGGAGGAGGCCGCCGACGGCCTGGTGGAAGCGGTGCAAACGGGGGAGTGGATCGCCCATGCCTCTGCCTGAAGCCCTTCGCGAACGGACCGAGGAGATCATCGGTGCACCCCTCGAGGGGGCCGCCCCCCTGAGCGGCGGCTGCGTCGGCGAGGTGTACGGCGCCCGCGCCGGCGGGCGGGAGTACGTGGTCAAGGTGGAGACCCCGGCCACGGACCTGCTGGAGACGGAGGGGCGAATGCTGCGCCACCTGGCGCAGCGCAGCCCCTTGCCGGCACCCGATCCATTGCATTTCGAGCCCGGCCTGCTGGTGATGCCGCGCATCGACGGCGACCACCACTTCGGCCCTGCCGCCGAGGAGCACGCCGCGGACCTGTTTGCCGCCCTGCACGGCGAGCCTGCCCCTCATTTCGGTTTCGAGTACGATACGGTCATCGGCGGACTGCCGCAGCCCAACCCCCGCTACGACAAGTGGGCGGACTTCTTCGCCGAGGCCCGCCTCCTGGAGATGGCCGGTCAGGCCCGAACCGCCGGGCGGTTGGACGATGCCCTGTACGGTCGCATCGAGCGCTTCGCCGCCGATGCCGCGGACTGGTTCCCCGAGCCCGAGCATCCGGCCTTGCTGCACGGGGATGCCTGGGACAACAACATCCTGGCGGTCGGTGACCGGATCACCGGCTTCATCGACCCGGCCCTGTACTGGGGCCACCCGGAGGTGGAGCTCGCCTTCACCACCATGTTCCGCACCTTCGGCGACCGCTTCTACGCCCGTTACGGGGAGCAGCGCCGCATCGAGCCGGAGTTCTTCGAGGTGCGCCGGCCGCTGTACAACCTCTATCCGCTCCTGGTCCACGTCCGCCTGTTCGGCGGCCCCTACCGCTCTTCGGTGGAGAGCACCCTGAAGCGGTTCGGGTACTAGGGCTCAGAAGGCGGCAAGGGGGCGCCCTGCTGCGCCCCCGGCCGCCCACGCGGAATGAGGGGGATTCGGCAAGGCCGGTTCAGTCGGCTCCGGAGATCCGCAGCCGCCCTTCGGTCCCGCTTTCCCCTTCCGGCTTTGCGTTTTTCCTTCGTGCCTCCAGCTCCTCGAGGTTGCGTTCCGCCCGCCGGTAGTAGGTGGGGCTGGCCTCCAGCGCCCGGCGCAAGAACCGTTCCGCGGCCTCGTGATCCCCCTGGAGCATGGCCACGTAGCCCACGTTGTTGCTGGCCTCGTGCCGCTCCATGCCCCGCTTCAGGATCCGGAATGCCTCCCGGTACCGGCCCTGCCGCGCCAGGACGACTCCCAGGTTGTTGCGCAGGGGAGGGTAGTCGGATCCGCGCTCCAGGCCCCTGCGGAGGATCCGCTCCGCGGCCTCCAGGTTTCCGGCCATGGCCTTGGAGAACCCGAGGTTGCTCAGGACGCGGGCGTTTTCGGGGGCCACCTCCAGGGCCCGCCGGTAATCCCGCTCGGCCCGGGTGTACTCCCCGTGCAGGTCGTGAATGAATCCCAGCCCGTTCCAGGCCCGCCAACGTGCCGGCTCGCGCTCCACCAGCCCTTCCAGGATCTCCCGTGCGGGGGCCAGCTTGCGCAGCCGCAGCCGGGCGAGGCCCAGCCCTTCCAGGGCCTCCCCGTGGTCGGGCTCCAGCTGCGCCAGACGCGCGAAGACCTCCTCGGCCCTGGCGTGCTTCTCCTGCCGGGCGAAGGCTTTGCCGAGACCCAGCAGGGCGCCGGTGTCCTCGGAACGGTCCTTGACCACCTCCCGGAAGTGGCGCTCCGCCTCCCGCCATTCCTCGTCTTCCAGGGCCTCTCGGCCCCGCTCCAGGTGCTCCTCCGGGTCCAGTTCCAGTTCCTCGGGATCGGGGTCGCGCTGCGCCACATCGCCCCGCTGAACCGACTGCACCTCCGGGCCCCGTTCGTCTTGGGTGGCGCAGCCCGCGAGGAGGAGGAGCCCGAAGGCAAAGAGGCAAGGTTTGCGGAAGGGAATTGGCATGGCGACCTCGCGCTGTGGAGGAGCGGGGACCGTCCCGGCGGGGGCCTACCCGCCAAGGACGGGCCCCAGGCCCCGCTTGATCTGGATGACGGCCGGACCGAGGATCACCAGGAACAAGGCCGGAAAGATGAACAGGATGACGGGGAAGATCAGCTTTACGGGCAGCTTGGCGGCCTTTTCCTCGGCGATCTGGATGCGCAGGGTGCGCATCTCCTGGGCCTGCTCCCGCAAGGCCTTGCCGATCCCCGTCCCGAAGCGCTCGGCCTGGATCAGGACGCTGACCAGCGCGCGCACCTCCTCGATCTCCACCCGCTCGGCCAGGTCCTTCAGGGCTTCCTCCCGGCTCTTTCCCGCGCGCAGCTCCCACCCCACGATGGCCAGCTCCTCCGAGATCTCCGGGTGGCTGAGCTTCAGCTCCCGGCTAACCCGCTGCAGGGTGGCGTCGAATCCCAGCCCCGCCTCCACGCAGACCACCATCATGTCCATGGCGTCGGCGAAGCCGTCGCGGAGGGCGGTAAGGCGCCTCCTGTGACGGCGTTCCAGCGCCCAGTCGGGGAGGTAATACCCCGCAATGCCCAGGCTCAGCGCGCCCGCCAGGGCTAGGGGGCTCCCGACGAACAGGGACTTGCCGTACACCAGGGCCCCGACCAGCAGGGCGAGCACCAGGAGGCCCAGGGCCAGAAGGGCCTTCAGGCCCATGAACACCTCCAGGGAATGGGGGGCGCGGATCCCGGCGTGTACGAGCTTCTGCCGGATCCGGGATTTCTGCCAGTCCTCGTCCGGTACGGTGACCTGCGACAGCCGGTTGGAGATGCGCACGAGCCAATTGCGATCCGGTCCGGCCTCCTCCCCGGCCGCCTGCCGACCGCGGGGACGCAGGAAGCTGTCCAGGCGCTTGCGGATCGGCGCCTGCCGATTGAGAAGCAGCGCCCCCACCCCCTGGATCGCGAGCACCACCGCGAGGAAGAACAGGCCGGAGGCGATGGTCCAGGCCTGCTCTCGCGTTATTTGGATGAATAGTTCTTCCATTTCCTGTTCCGCCCGGTCAGATGTGGAAATTGACCATCCGTCGGATGACGAAATAGCCCACCAGGAAGAGGACCAGCTGCGCTCCGAGGATCATCCGGCCGAAGGGCTCGGTGACCAGGGGGGCCAGGTACTCCGGGTTCATCACACTGATGGCGCCGGCCACGACGAAGGGCAGGGCGATGAGCACGTGGGCCGACATCTTCATCTCCGCGGCGTTGATCTGGACCTCCCGATACGTGCGCTGCCGGGCCCGGATGATCTCGGCGAGGCGGGTGAGCAGGTCGGCCAGGTTGCCGCCGGTGGCGCGCTGCAGGTTGACGGCGGTGGCGAAGTAATGGACCTCGGGGAGGCCCACCCGGGAGGCCAGGTTGTACAGGGCCGACTCCAGGTCGAGCCCGAAATTGACCTCCTCGAAGGTGAGGCGGAACTGGCTGGCCACCGGTTCGGGGAGCTCCCCCGCGGCGGCATGGAGGGAGGCGGGAAACGGGTTTCCCGCCCGCAGGCTGCGGGCCAGAAAATCCAGGGCGTCGGGCAGGATCTCCGCGAAGCGGGCCTGGTTCTGGGCCACCCGGCGGCGCAGCCATAGCAGGGGCACCCCGATCCCCGCAGCCGCGCCCACCACCACGGCGGGCAGGAGGTTCCAGCCCGCCACCGCCGCCAGGGCCAGGAACAGCCCCCCGGCCATGCCCAGGCCCAGGGCCAGGAAGCGGGGGACCGACAGGTTCACTCCGCTCTGGACCAGCATCCGGTCCAGGACCTGAATGCGCGGAATGTAGGCGAGCAGCCGGTTCAGCCAGGGCAGATCGCTGAAGCGGTCGCTCTTGATGAGATCGGGGGTCGAGGTGCCGTGCTCGCCCCCGGCGGAAAGGGTGCGAACCCGGTCCAGGAAACGGGTCCGCCCGTCGCCCCGGAGACTCCGCAGGAGCAGGTACAGCCCTTCCACCAGGAGGACGACAGCCACGAATACCAGGGCCGAGCTCGCATAGAGACCGAGATTCGGATCCATTGGGCGTCCTATTCGTAGGTCCGGTCGGGATCGAACAGAGTGTCGTCGAGCTGGATCCCCTGCTCCCGGAACCGGCCGAGGATCTGGGGGCGGATGCCCGAGGCCTGGAAGACCCCCTGCACGCGCCCTTCCTGGGAGACCGTCTGCTGCCGGAAGCGGAAGATCTCCTGCATGCTGATCACCTCCTCCTCCATGCCGGTGATCTCCTGGATGCTGGACACAAGCCGACGGCCGTCCATGAGACGTTCCAGCTGCACCACCAGGTCCAGGGCCGAGGCGATCTGGTGCCGGATCACGTTGGGCGGGATGGAGATGCCGGTCATGCCCACCATGTGGTCCAGGCGGGTCATGGAGTCGCGCGGGGAGTTGGCGTGGATGGTGGTCAGGGAGCCCTCGTGCCCCGTGTTCATGGCCTGCAGCATGTCCAGGGCCTCCTCGCCCCGGACCTCGCCCAGCACCATGCGGTCGGGGCGCATGCGCAGGGCGTTGCGCACCAGGTCGCGCTGGGTAATCTCGCCCTCGCCCTCGATGTTGGGCGGACGGGTCTCCATTCGGACCACGTGGGGCTGCTGCAGCTGGAGCTCGGCGGAGTCCTCGATGGTCACCACCCGTTCCCACTCCGGGATGGACCCGGACATGGCGTTCAGCAGGGTGGTCTTGCCGGTTCCCGTGCCGCCGGAGATGAGCACGTTGACCCGGGAGCGCACGGCGGCGCGGAGGAAGTCGGCCATGCCGGCGGTCAGGCTCTTCCCCTCCACCAGGTTCTCCATGGTCAGCGGATCTTCGCTGAACTTGCGGATGGACAGCATGGGCCCGTCCACCGCGATGGGCGGGATCACCGCGTTGACCCGGGATCCGTCCGCCAGGCGCGCGTCCACCATGGGCGAGGACTCGTCGACCCGCCGGCCGATGCCGCTGACGATCTTGTCGATGATGCGCATGAGGTGGTCGTCGTTCTGGAACCGGGCCGATGCCTCCTCCAGGCGCCCGGCGCGCTCCACGTAGACGGTCTGGGAGGTGTTCACCAGGATGTCGCTTACCGTGGGGTCGGCGAGGAGGGGCTCCAGGGGCCCGAGGCCCAGGACCTCGTCCTGGATCTCCTGCACCAGGCGGTCCCGTTCCCCGGCGTTCAGGGGGATGTCTTCCTCGGCCAGCATCTCCCGGACCAGCTCGCCGATCTGCTCCCGGACCTGGCCCGGGTCCATATGCTCGATGACGGCCAGGTTCATGCGGTCCAGGAGGCGGCGATGGATCTGCCCCTTCATCTCCTGGAAATCGGGGAGGTTGGGGCCCCCCCGGGGCCTTTCCCCCTGGGGTCCGACCGTGCGCTCCGGATATTCCGCCATGGCTTCCTGCTCCGTTATCGCCGCAAGAGGTTCCACAAGGAGCCGCCCCTTCGCCGGTTTCCGGCCGAGGCCGGGGCGGCGCCGGAGGACTGGGTGAGGCCGCGGGCGAGCGCCTGGAGATCCCTGGCCAGCGGGGACTGGCGCTTGACCTCGGCCACCGGGCGGCCCTCGGTCTGGGCCCGGTTGGCCGTCTCGAAATCGTTATGCAGGCGGGCATCGATCTCCCGCCCGAGGAGGGCGGGAATGTCCTCCTCCCGGATGTCGCCCAGCCGCTTGCCCCGGACCCGGTTCAGGAGCAGCTGGACCCGGTCCGCCCGCGCCCCCAGGTGGGACAGGCCGTCCAGGGTGGTGCGGGCGTCGTGCAGGGTGGCTAGGTTCTGCTGCGCCACCAGGTACACCGGATCCGCGGTGGCCAGGATGGTCACCAGCAGGGGATTGAGCACCCGGGGCACATCCAGGACCACGTAGTCGTGGCCCTCCAGGGCGGCCGCCAGGATGGCGCGGGCGGCCTCTCCGGGGATCTCGCCGCTGACCTGGGGAGAGGCCGGGGCCGCCAGCACCCGGAGGCCGCTGGCGTGCTCGCTCATGAGCGCGTTCAGGAACAGGGGATCCACCCGCTCCGGGGCCTCCACGGCGTCCTGGATGGTGCGCTCCGGGCGCAGGTTGAGGGACATGGCCACCGCCCCGAACTGGAGATCCAAGTCCAGGATGGCCACCTTGGCCTGCTCCCCGGCCGCCAGATGGTAGGCCACGTTGGTGGCGATGGTGGTGGCCCCGGCCCCGCCCTTGGCGTTCAGGAAGGCGATGGCCTTGCCCCGGGGGGCCTGGCCGGCCCGCAGGCTGTCCCGTTCGGAGGCGAGCAGGGCCTCCAGCTCCCGGGCCAGCTGGTCGGGGAGCTCCGGCTGGGGCAGGACGTCCCGGACCCCCGCCCGCATGAGGGTGCGCAAGGTCCTCAGGTCGCCCTGGGCGTAGGTAACGAAGACATTGGCCCGGTCGCCGACCGTGGCCACCAGCTCCCGGGTCTGCTGGAGGTCGCCTTCCTCCTGGGTGTCGATCTCCAGCAGGATGAGGGGAGGGGGGGCCGCCACCTCGATGTGGCTCATGGCCCCTTCCGGTCCCACCATCCGCAGGTCCAGGTCGACCCCCTCCAGGCCCTGGGCGGCCTCATGCACCTCCCGGGCAGTGGCTGGATCGGCGAGGAGCGCCAGAACCTTGAGCCCGCTGATCATTGGAATGGCAACCTCTCGTTCGCCGGCATGAGCCGCCCCTCAGGAGACGGGCTGGGTCTCCAGGTCCTCCGAGGTCCGGCTGGACGTGAACGCCGGCAGGGTGATCTCCGCCGGCAGACCCAGGACCTGAGGAACCATCAACCGGTGCGCCACCTCCCGGACCTCCACCGCGACCGTCAAAACCGGGGTGGGCCGGTCCGCATGGCCGGTTCCCGAGCAGCGGTAGGTCACGGCCACCTGATCCGCTTCCAGGGGGGCGTAGATCCCCTCCATGGCGGAGAGGGTGCGGTCCCCGGGAGAGGTCTGGACCTCGCCGTCCGTCCCTTCCGCGCAATCGTCGAGGAGGTCGCCCAGGTCGGCCGGCGGGTCGTTGACGATGGCGGTACGGACCCCCGCCCGGCTGGCCTCGGCCACCCGGGACCAGTTGAACAGGGCGTAGCCGAATTCGAGCACCCCCAGGGCCACGACGAGGAAGAGCATCAGCCCCACGGCCAGCTCCACCAGGGCCGCACCCCCTTGGTTCCGGGGCCCCTCGCCCGGGCCCAAGGCCTCATTCGCCAACGTAGCGCTCCTCGGCGGTCCCCACGAGGACGAGGTCGGCGAGGCCGGGGAGATGCCCCGGGGCCACCACCGGCTCGAAGGCCGCCTCCGCCCGCACCCGGACCACGCAGGGAGAGCCGGCCAGGCCTTCCCCCTCGGATTCTCCGGGGGCAGTCGCATTGACCGTGACGGCATCCGTTCCGAGGTTCGGCACCAGCGGGTCCTCGCCGCCGAAGGGGTCGCCGTAGACCACCAGACGGCTGGCCCTCTGGACCCCGTCGCCCCAGGTTTCCCCCGTATCGCAACTCTCCCAGTCCAGGGCCCCGGGCTCCCGGCTCAGGTAACGGGCCCCCGATTCCACCGCCTTGGTGAGGATGTGGCTCTGGTAGAGCCCGCGCCCCAGCTCGACGACCCCCACCAGGAGGAGCATGAGCAGGGGGAATACGAGGGCCAGCTCCACGAGGGCAGCGCCCCGTTCCTCTTCGAAGGCCGGTTGCCTATTCATAGAGCTGGACATCCACGTGGTATTCCTCGTCCTTGGCGCTCGCCAGGCCCATGTACTCCACCAGGAAGTCGATGTCGGTGTCCGAAGCCCCCTGCCTGGCCCGTTGGAGAACGAAGAACTTGGCGAAGGCCTCGGCGGTCACGTCCATGTCCCCCTTGACCTCCTGCTCCTTGCAGTTCACCGCGGCCACCAGCAGGGTGCGCCTTCCCGGCACCGAGGCCGGCTCGGAGTCGAAGTCCAGATGGTTGGGGTCGGCGAGGCCGTCGGGGATGGGCTCCGGGCGCTCGGGGGTCGGGGCCGGATCGGTGTAGGTGTCGTGGTCCGGAACGGGGAGGGGCAGATCGGCGTCCGCGGGGCAAGAGACCCCGTCGCCGGCGTCCGGGTCGCAGGGCGGGTACCCCTGGGCGGTCTCCCATTCGTTGACCTCCTTGCGGGTCCAGGAGTCCCAGTCCACCGGCTTGGGCTGGCCGTGGTAGGCGTGGTACTCCGCCCAGTAGTCCGCCGCCGGCCAATCCCCCTTGCCGAAGCGGTCGTCCATGCCGCCAATGTCCCGAAAGCTCTGGTCCTGGGGGTAGCCCATCACCCCAGGGGCGGGAGGAAACTCCTTGGGGGTCAGCCCCTTGTAGAGATCAAAGCGGGTATTCCATCCGTGGTTGGGCCAGCTCTGCACGGTTCCCGTACGGGTGTGGAGGTTCGGGTAGGTACACCCCTGGCGACTCGGATCGGCGATGTATTCCCCCAGCGCCTTGGCTCCGTGCTCGGGATCCCCCGATTCGTCCGTGGGCCGGAGGAAGGCGAAGTTGCCCGGCTCCCAGTGATCCGGTTGGTATTTGAGGTACATCGAGTCCCCCGGCTCCAGCAGGGGCCCCCCGGGGCGCTGGGGGTCCACCGCCTCCCGGAAGGTCTCCCCCTCCGCCTCGAAGGGATTGCAGAACATCAGAGGGGGAAATTCGCACATGTAATAGTGCCGTCCGGCGAGCGCCCGGACGTCCACCTGCAGCTCGTCGTCCATGGACACGCCCGGCAGGATGTCCAGGACCGGCAGGAGGAAAAGCTCCACGGGCCACTGCTCGATCCGGACCTCGACGTAGTGCGCCTCCCGGTGGGAGGTGGTCTCCACCTTGCCGGAGTCGGCCGGATCGCGGCTGGAGCCGATGGTGGCGTAGAAGGTGAAATTCTCGTCGGGCAGGACTTCCTCCAGCGGGATCCCCTGGGGCTCCAGCATTTCCCGGGCGGCCACCCGGGCCCGCTCCAGGGCCCCGTGGCGGGCGTTCAGCTCGGTGGCGGCCGCCAGGGCCGCCCCGTCCACGGCGTTCTGCAGCCGGCTGTTCCAGAGGGCCAGCCGGCCGAAGTCCAGGGCCAGGCCCGTGATGCCCAGCAGGACCACCATCAGGACGGCCATCATGGGCAGGATCGCCCCGCCTTCCCCGTCTCGGCGACTCCGCATCGGGCCCGTCCCCCCGGGGCTCAGTTCCCCTGCATGTTCTCGAGGAGGCGCTCCCCGTCCGCCTCGCTCTGTTCGGTTCGGTAGTCCTCCAGCACCTGCTCGGCCTTGGGCCCGTCGAGGAGGGTGGCCGCGGGGTCCCGGCGCGGGGCCTCCGGATCCAGGAGCTGGACCTCCACGTTGCTCCGGACCGCGTCGCCGTGCCGCCGGTCCCCGCCGGCCTCCTCCCCGAAGGCCGGGGGCCCCGCCACGAGGAGGGCGATGGCCAGGGTCGCTGCCGGTGCCGGATTATGCATGGTCCGTTTCCTCATAGCTGATGGCCGTAGGCGCCTTCCATGCCCCCATCCTCGGGCGGGGTTCCGGCCGACGCGCCCTCCGCCTCCCGGCGGCCGTCCGCCGGCTCCTCCGGCGCCAGCCCTTCCACCCGGCCCATGAGGTACTGGTCGAAGCGGCTGGGGGGCAGGACGCCATCGGTGGGCATCGCCATTTGCTCTTCCCGGCCGGGCTTGACCAGGTGCGGGGTGACGACGATCACCAGCTCGCTCCGGTTCTGCTGGAAATCGGTGCTGCGGAACAGCGCCCCGAGGATGGGGATTTCCCCCAGAATGGGGAATTTGCTCACCGTGCTCTGGTCCTCGTTCTTGATCAGCCCGGCGAGGGCGAAGCTCTCCCCGTCGCCCAGCTCCACGGTGGAGGACGCTCGCCGGGTGGCCAGACCGGGGATGTTGAACCCGCCGGGGGTCCGGAAGCTGGCGGTGGGGTCGATGTTGGAGACCTCGGTCTGCAGGTTGATGTTGATCTTGCCGGGGGACAGCACGACCGGGGTGAATTCCAGCCCCACGCCGAACTCCTTGAAATCCACCGTGATGGCGTTCATGCCCTCGGTGCCCGCGGAGGACTGCGCCGCCGGCACCGGGAACTCCCCGCCTACCAGAAAGCTCGCCTCCTGGCCGGAAAGGGCGATGATGTTGGGCTCGGCGAGCGTGCTGGCCAGGCCCTTCTCCTCGAGGGCCTTGATCTGGAAGTTGACGCCCTCGAACAGCATGCCCAGGGTGCCGAAGGGGGAGGCCTGCAGGTTGCTCTCCTGGAGGAAGTCGAAGGCGAAGTCGTCCCCGGAGGTCCCCGAGGCCCCCGCCTCGGGCGTACCGGCCATGCCCGGGGCGGGGCTCCCCAGGTTGTTGCCGCCCTGCGGCGTGTCGCCGAGGTTGTTGGTGGTGTCCACTCCCAGGGACCGGAGGGCATCCCGGTTCACCTCGGAGACATTCACCTCCAGCATGACCTGCTGCCCGCCGCCCACCTGCAGGCGGTTGGTGACTTCGTCGCCGGCGAAGCTGCGGGTGATGGCGAGGGCGGTGTCCATGGCCTCCTTGCTGGACACCTCGCCGGAGAGGAGAACCGATCCGCTAGAGGCCCGCACCTGCAGGTCCTCTTCCTCGGGCAGCACCTCGTGCAGCTTGCGCTTGATGGCGGTCAGGTCGTGGCCCACCAGGACATCGAGCAGGGCGATAAGGTCCCCTTGCTCGCTGCGCAGGGCGAGATTGGTCAGGCCCGCGGATCTGCCGAGAATGAGCACCTGGCGCGAGGTCAGCAGCTTGACGTCCGCCACCTCCTCGTTGCCGAGGATGAGCTGCTCCACGGGGCGGGGGGAGCGGAGGATGCGGGATTTCCCCACCGCCAGCCGGAACTCCTCCCGCTCCTGGTCCCCCAGCTCCAGGTCCACCTTTTCCGATTGCGCCACCGGCTCCGGGGGGGCCGTCAGCCCCAGCAACACAATGGCCATCCACAGGCCCCGGACCGCCCTGCCGGCGCCACTGCCTGGCCGGCCTTCCCGCCCCGCCGTCCTCATGGGCTCGTCCTCGCCTGTTGGTCGGTGTCGTCCGACTCGCCGCCTTCCCCCTCGGGGATCCGTTTCTCCTCCACCACCAGCCCGCGGATGAGTTCCACATTCCGGTCCTTTGAAGGGGAGGGGTCCCGCTCGGCCTTCTTGGTAGTTTTCTTCCGCGGATTGGCCGGGGGAGTGATCAGATTGCCCGTGGCAATCACGTTCGTCCGAGGCGTGTCGCCGTCCCCCTCGTTGCGCAGGGCCAGGCTCAGCTCACCAACGCTCTCCGCCAGGGTGATGCGCTGGGCCTGCTCGGGCGTTGTCTGAACGGTAACCGTGTTCACCACCACGGGCTCCTCTTCCTCCTTGGAGGCCTCCTGGTCGATGCCCAGCACCAGCAGGTTCTGCTCGAGGATGCGGGTGACCTTGTCCTCCCGGATCCGCCCCGCCGTGGTGGTGTGCAGCACATCCACCCGGTCACCGGGCAGGACGAAGCCGCCCACGCCGCGGACCTCGTTGACGGGGATGGTCATGGCCCGCATGCCCTCGGGGATCTTGGCGGCGAGGCCACGCAGGTGGCCCTCCCCAGCCACCTTGTAGTCCAGCACCGGCTCCCCCTTGCGGACCTCCTTGGTCAGGGTGGGCGGGTCCTCCCCGTCGAGCAGCTGCTCGGGATCCGCATAGGCCCCCTCCGGAACCGCATCCTTCGGCCAGTCCACGGTGGTCACCAAAAGCTCCTGCAGATCCTCCCCGGCCGCCAGGTCCTCGGTGACCACCACCACGGGACGAGTCTCCACGGCGGGGGCATCCACCACCTCCGGCTCGGGGGGCTGGAGCTGGGTGTTGAGCAGCCAGACGGCGATGGCGCCGATGACAACGGCGACCAGCAGGGTGATCAGGGCCCGTCTCTCCATGGTGCCTCCCACCGGGGAGCGGCCGCGGACGGCCTACTCCTGGACGAAATAGACATTCCACGCCCGCGCCAGGGCCTCCTCCGTGAGCCCGGGCTCCTCCCCCTCGAACAGGGCGAACTCGATGATCTTGTTGACGAGGTCCCGCGGGTGGCACGCGATCAACGGCGTTCCCGTGGGCTCGTAGTGCTCCCGCAGCAGGTAGGTCACCGCCTGGTCCCGGTATTCCAGGCCGTTGGCCCGGCAGTACTGGGCGAAGATGGCCCGGTAGCCGTCCTCGTCCAGGGGGCCCAGGTGGACCTTGTAGCCGAGCCGCCGGAGGAAGGCGTTGTCGGCCAGATCCTTCGGCCGGAGGTTGGTGGCGAAGACGGGGAAGGCGTCGAAGGGGACCGGGAACTTGGCGCCGCTCCGCAGCGCCAGGTAATCGACCCCCGACTCCAGCGGCACCACCCACCGGTTCAGGAGGGTGGTCACGTCCACCTGCTGCCGGCCCAGGTCGTCGATCATGAGCAGGCCCCCGGCGGCCTTCACCTGCAGGGGCGCCTCGTAGAAGTTCCCCGCCGCGTGGTGGGCGGGCTCCAGCATGTCCGCCGTCAGCTCCCCCCCGGCGATCACCACCGGCCGCCGGCACCGGACCCAGCGGCGGTCTTGGTCCTCGCCGCCCCGGCCCAGGGAGGCAGCCCCGGACTCGGGGGCCCGGGACTCCGTGGGGACGTGGTAGACGGGATCGAAGACGCGGACGATCTGCCCGTCCACGGAAAAGGCGTAGGGCACCGCCACCTCCCCCTGCAGGAGGCGGGCGAACTGGGTAGCCAGCATGGTCTTGCCGGTCCCCGCCGGGCCGTAGAGGAACAGGGAGCTGGCGCTGTTGAAGGCCGCCCCGAGCTGCTCGAGGACCCGCTCGGGGACCACCAGGCCCGCGAAGGCCTCGGCCATGGAGGCGCGGTCCACCACCGTCCCGGCCACCGACTGGGCCTCGATCTGCCGCTGAAACTGGTCCAGGGGCACAGGAACCGGCCCTATGTAGCCGTCGTCGAGGAGATGGGAGCGGGCCCGCTCGCGGCCCTGCTGGGTGAGGAAGTAGGTCTCGGTCCCGCTCGGGGCCCCCGGGCGGGCGCCGTGGACCTCCACCAGGTGCTCGCGGCGCAGGAAGGCGATGGTGTCCTGCAGCAGGGAGGCCGGCACCCCCAGGTTGCGCCCCAGCGTGTCGAGGCGCTGGGCCCCACCGGTGTGCAGGTGCTTCAGGACCAGCTGCAGGAGGGTCTCCGGGCCCACCCCCAGGTCGGCGGCCGCGCGGGGGGCGGCGGGGCAGGGGGAAGCCTCCGGCCGGCTCCCGCCGGAGGGGCTGGAGAGCTTGCGGTGGCGGAACCGTTCCAGGACCTCCGGAGTGGCCTCTGCGGCGGGGGAGAACAGGCTCATGTCCGGGAGCCCCCTTTCGGAACCGTCACAGGACCAGCCCGGGGACGCTCGGTGCCAGGTAGAGGGCACCGAGCGTCCCCGCGGCGATGGCCACGGCGTAGGGCAGCTGCGCCGCCCCGGCGGCACCCGGGGACGCCGGGACGGGGCGCCGCACGGCGAGGGACAGGCCCAGCCGCTGCCACGACTCTCGCACACCGGCCCGCCAGACCAGCGCCAGGACCCCGAGGACGCCCCCGGCCAGCCCCACCCCCACCAGCACGGCGAGGGCCAGATGCCAGGTGACGACGGACCCCACCGCCGCCAGCAGCTTCACGTCCCCGGCCCCGAGCCAGCCCAGGGCGAACAGGGGGAAGCCGAGCAGGAGCAGGACCAGGGCGCCGGCAAAAGCGTCCAGAAACCCCGGGAGACCGCCCGCCCAGGTATTGACTGCCAGTCCGGCCGCCAGCCCGGCGAGCACCAGGGCGTTGGGGATCCGGTGCTCGCGCAGATCGTAAAAGACCCCAGCCATAAGGATGGGAGTGAGAACCCCAAGGACGGGCAGGGACGTTAAACTAAATAAAGGTGCGGGCATCCTGGGCACTCACCAATTTAGACAGGTAACCAGGAAACCGGTCGGGTTATTCCCGACCGGAAAACTCCTAACAACTTTTACTCGGCTTAAGCTTCATCTTGAAGTGTTGTTGCGATGTTATCGAAGGCCGCTTCAACTTCGTCGCCCAATGTGACTACAGTTGCGATCGCAACAACGGCGATCAGCGCCACCATAATGGCGTACTCCACCATGGTGGCGCCCG
>NZ_JBKGZG010000004.1:0-81315 GCF_046545655.1 Thiohalorhabdus sp.
CGCCACCCCGGTGCGGGCGTGGTGCTCACCGTGGTCTCCGAGGCCGCCCGGGCCGAGGCAGAGGCCCGCGCCGACTCCGCCACGCGGGTGGCCTGGTTGCCCCCGGACGCCCCCCGCGCCGCCCGGCGCTTCCTGGAGCACGCCGACCCGGACTTGGCGGTCTGCCTGGGGCCGGGGCTGTGGCCCAACCTGTCCCGGTCCCTGGGCCGGCGCGGCGTGCCCTGCCTCTGGCTGCTCGGGGGGGTGTATCCGGCCCCCTGGCGCTGGGCCCGGCGCCTGCCCTGCCTGTACCGCGGCAGCATCCTCCGCGCCGACGCCGTGCTGCTGGGCCAGGGCGAGGACCGGGAGGCCCTGGAAGGGCACGGGGTCCCGGAGGAGCGCATCCGCGTGACGGGCAACCCCCTCCTGGACGCGCCCGAGCCCGCCGCCGCCGGCGACGCCCGGCAGCTGCGCGCCGCCCTGCGGGGCCGGCCCCTGCTCGCCTTCGACGGCACCGAGCCCGGCGAGGAGGAGCTGCTGGCGGGGGTCTGCCAGCAGCTCCCCGCCCCCTTCACCCACTGGCTCATGGTCCTGATCCCCGCCGATCCCCGCCGGGCCTCCGAGCTGGCGGAGCGCTTCCACCGCTTCGAGCTGGAGACGGCCGTGGCCTCGCGCGGGGACACCATCCACAAGGGGACCCGCGTCTACCTCCTCGACGACCCGGCCCAGCGGCCCCTGTTCCTGGCGGCGGCGGACGCGGTGGTGCTCGGCGGCACCTGGATCCAGGGCTTCGCCGGGGCCGACCCCCTGCCCGCCGCGGCGGCGGGCCGGCCCATCGTCTACGGGCCCTACGCCCACCGGCACCGCGAGGCCCTGCGCATCCTGGACCGGGCCGGGGCCGCCCGGCAGGCGCCCAACGTGAACAACCTGCTGGCGGCCATGCGGCGCCATCTCCAGCACCCGGGGGAGGGCCAGGCCGCCGGTCGCGCCGCCCGCAAAGCCCTCGCCCCCCATCGGGGCGCGGTGGCCCGCGTCACCGATGTCCTGGAGGCCCATTGGGGGGATCGCCACCCCGGCGATTGACGCCTTGTGGAACCTCGCCCTAGTGTAGGTCTTACCCCTGGCGCGCGGCCGGGGGCCCGAACCCGTCACCAGGCACCGTTCCGCCCATGGCCCACGCCGAGCCCGTCGTCGAGGTGGAGCACCTCCACAAGGTCTTCGGGGCCCATCCCGAGGTGGCCCTGGAGCTCCTCGATCGGGGCTACGACAAGGAGGCCATCTTCGAGCGCACCGGGCTGACCGTCGGGGTGCGCGACGCCTCCTTCGCCATTCGGCGCGGGGAGGTGTTCGTGATCATGGGCCTGTCGGGCTCCGGCAAGTCCACCCTCCTGCGCATGCTCAACCGCCTCATCGAGCCCACCAGCGGCACCGTGCGCATCCACGGCGACGATGTCACCGCCATGGATCCCCGAGCCCTCATCGAGCTGCGGCGCAGCGAGATGAGCATGGTGTTCCAGTCCTTCGCCCTGCTGCCCCACCTGAGCGTCCTGGAGAACGCCGCCTTCGGCCTGGACATCGCCGGGGTGGACCGGGACGAGCGCCACCGGCGGGCCCGGGCGGCCCTGGAGCAGGTGGGGCTGGGGCCCTACGCCGACAGCCTGCCGGACGAGCTGTCCGGGGGCATGCAGCAGCGCGTGGGCCTGGCCCGCGCCCTGGCCGTGGATCCCAGCCTGATGCTCATGGACGAGGCCTTCTCCGCCCTCGACCCCCTCATCCGCCGCGAGATGCAGGACGAGCTGCTGCGCCTTCAGGGGGAGAGCGAGCGCACCGTGGTGTTCATTTCCCACGACCTCGACGAGGCCCTGCGCATCGGCGACCGCATCGCCATCATGGAGGGTGGGCGCCTCCTCCAGGTGGGCACGCCGGCGGAGATCCTCAACCACCCCGCCGACGACTACGTGCGCAGCTTCTTCAAGGGGGTGGACGTGGGCCACATCTTCCTGGCCGGCGACCTGGCCCGGCCCGACCAGGTCACCTTCCGCCAGCCCCGGGAGGGGGCCATGGACAAGCCCACCCTGGTGCGCCACCTCCGCGAGTACGACCGCACCTACGCCTTCGTCCTCGACCCCGACGGCCGCTACGTGGATGCGGTCTCCCTGTACTCCTTGGAGGCGGTGGCCGAACGGCCGGAGGCCCCGCTGGAGGAGGCCTATCTGGCCCTGGGCGCCGTCAAGGCCGACACCCCCCTGGACGAGGTGCTGCGCCTGCTCTCCTACACCGAGCTGCCCCTGCCGGTGGTGGACGGTGAGCGCCGCTTCCTGGGGGCCATCGCCAGCCCCACCCTGCTGTCCACCATGGCCCGGGCGCGATGACCGCGCGGCGCCTGCTCCCCCTGGCCCTGCTCGCCCCGGTCCCGGCCCGGGCGGCCGTGCCTTGCGGGGTGCCGGTGGCGGAGTACATCGAGCGGGGCGTGGACTGGCTGCTGGCCAATCTGCAATGGCTGTTCGACGCCATCGTGGCGGTGGTGGGGGGCCTGACCGGAGCGCTGGAATGGCTGCTGCTGGCCCCGCCCGCCTGGCTGCTCACCGCCGCCATCGTCGTCCTCGGGGCCTGGCGGGTGGGCTGGCGCTTCGCCCTGTTCGCCCTGGCCGCCCTGGCCCTGGTGGTGGGCATGGGGCTGTGGCCGGACACGGTCTCCACCCTGGCCCTGGTGCTCGCCGCCACGGTGGTGAGCCTGGCCATCGGCCTGCCCCTGGGCATCTGGGCCTCGCGCAGCGATACCGTGGAGAAGGTGGTGCGCCCGGTGCTGGACTTCATGCAGACCATGCCGGCCTTCGTCTACCTGATCCCGGCGGTGATGTTCTTCAGCACCGGCAAGGTGCCCGGCGTCATCGCCACCATCATCTTCTCCATGCCGCCGGCGGTGCGGCTCACCAACCTGGGCATCCGGGAGGTGCCCCGGGAGCGGGTGGAGGCGGGGCTGGCCTTCGGCTGCACGCCGCGCCAGCTGCTGTTCAAGGTGCAGGTGCCCTCGGCCATGCCCTCCATCATGGCGGGTGTGAACCAGAACATCATGCTGGCCCTGTCCATGGTGGTGATCGCCTCCATGATCGGCGCCGGAGGCCTGGGCGACGTAGTCCTGCGCGGCATCCAGCAGCTGCAGGTGGGCATCGGCTTCGAGGGCGGCATCGGGGTGGTGATCCTGGCCATCATCCTCGACCGCATCACCCAGAGCTTCGGCCGGCGGCGCCGGGTCTCCGTGCGCGAGCGGCTGCGCGGTCTGTTTCGGCCCGAGCGTGCGCTGCCCCGCGGCGGGGGCGGGGAGTAGGAGGTCCCTATGGGTGCCTGGCTGCGGTGGCTGACCCTCGGCGTGGTGGGCGGGGTGGCGGCCGCCCTGTTCGTCTACCTGTTTTTGTGCGGGCCCGGGCTCACCGGCCGGCCGGGAGAGACCGCCCACCGGGGCCCCCCCGCGGAGCGGGCCGGGGAGCCGCCTCCCGCGGCGCAGGGGACCGACGCCGGCACGGCCCGCACCCTGCGCATCGGTTGGACCGCCTGGTCCGACGCCGAGGTGGTCTCCTTGCTGGCCCAGCGGCTCCTGGAGAAGCGCATGGGGCTGGAGGTGGAGCGGGTCATGACCGACATCGGCATCCAGTACCAGGGGGTGGCCAACGGCGACCTGGACGTCATGCTCATGGCCTGGCTGCCGGTGACCCATCGGGACTACTGGGAGCAGGTGCGCCACCGGGTGGTCAACCTGGGGGTGCTCTACACCGGGCGGCTGGGCTGGGTGGTGCCCGCCTACGTGCCGGAGGCGGAGCTGGGCGCCATCCCCGACTTGGCGGACCCGGAGGTAGGCCGCCGGGTGGGCGGCCGCGTCCAGGGCATCGACCCCGGCTCCGGGCTCATGCAGGCCTCCGAGCAGGCCTTGGAGGCCTACAGCCTGGAGGAACTGGACCTGGTCCCGGCCAGTGGAGCGGCCATGACCGCCGTGCTCGACCGCGCCATCCGCAACCGCGACTGGGTGGTGGCGACCGCGTGGCGCCCCCACTGGATCTTCGCAGCCTACGACCTGCGCTTCCTGGAGGACCCCGAGGGGGTGCTGGGCGGCGAGGAGCGGGTCCACGCCCTTGCCCGGCAGGGCTTTCAGGAGGACTTCCCGGCCCAGGTTTTGGGCTTCTTCAGCCGGCTCTACCTGCCCCAGGAGGAGCTGGCCGGCCTGCTGCTGGAGGCCCAGGACACCTCCCCCGAGGAGGCGGTTGAGCGCTACATCCGCGAGAACCCGGCCCGGGTCCGCTACTGGCTCACCGGGGAGGTTGAAGAACCGGGCTAAAGCCCACAATCTCCCTAGGGAATTCCCGGCCAGCGAGGCTGCCATGCCCTTCCGGCCCCGGCCCTTCGCCCGCCTGCCCCGGGCCATGGAGCCCTGGGTCTTCCTGCCCGCCGCCACCCTGCCGGTGATCGTCTTCTTCGTCACCTCCTCGGACTCGGGCTCCCTGGTGGGCGACATGGTCACCTCCGGGGGCCACCCCGATCCGCCCCGCGCCCAGCGCCTGTTCTGGGCCCTGGCCGAGGGGGCGGTGGCCGGCACACTGCTCTACGCCGGGGGCCGACCGCTTTGCGCACCGCCTCGCTCACCACGGGGCTGCCCATGGCGGTGTTCTTGCTGGTGGCGTGCTTCGGGCTGGTGCGGGCGCTGCGGGTGGACTACGCCACGGCGGGAATCCCCTCCGCCGAGGAGCTCCGGCGAGGCGGGGCCCGCATGCCGGGCCTGAGCCTGGACGAGCGCGGGGAGGGCGGGCCTACTTCCGCCAGAAGGCGGGCATCAGGATGACGAAAAAGGTGAACAGCTCCAGGCGGCCCATGAGCATGGCCAGCGACAGCACCCATTGGCCGGGGGTGGAGATGCTGGCGAAGCTGCTCGCGGGGCCCACCTCCCCCAGGCCGGGGCCGACGCAGGTCAGGGTGGCGCCCACCGCCCCCACCGCCGTCTCGAACTTGCCGCCCTCCAGGGCCATCATCACCAGAGTGAGCAGGATGAAGGTGGTCACGTAGACGGCGAAGAACCCCCAGACCGCCTGGATGACCCCTTCGGGGACCGCCCGCTCGCGCATCTTGATGGGCGCGATGGCGTGGGGGTGGATGAGCAGGTAGGCCTGGCGCAGGCCCTGCTTCCACAGCAGCAGGAAGCGCATCACCTTGATGCCGCCGGTGGTGCTGCCGGCGCTGCCCATGAAGAAGCCGATCATGAGGATGAAAAAGGGCAGCAGGGAGGGCCAGGCGGCGTAGTCGGCCGTGGCGAAGCCGGTGGTGGTGCCGATGGACACGGTCTGGAACAGGGCGCTGCGGAAGCTCTCCTCCAGGGTGGGATAGGTCTGGTAGGCCGTCAGGAAGCCCGTGACCAGCAGCGCCGCCACCACGTGCAGCGCCAGGTAGGCGCGGAACTCCGGGTCCCCCAGGTAGCCGCGCAGACCCCCGCCGTGCAGGAAGGCGAAGTGCAGGGCGAAGTTCGCCCCGCCCAGGAACATGAACAGGACGATGAGGTAGTGGATCAGCGGGCTGGAGAAATGGCCCACGCTGTCGTCGTAGGGGGAGAAGCCGCCGGTGGCCACCGAACTGAAGGCGTGGGAAACGGCGTCGAAGGGCCCCATCCCCGCCGCCCACAGGGCCAGGACCGCCACCAGGGTGAGGCCGATGTAGATGAGCCACAGGGCCTTGGCCGTCTCGTTAACCCGCGGGGTGAGCTTCTGGTCCTTCACCGGCCCCGGCACCTCCGCCTTGTAGAGCTGCATGCCGCCCACCTGCAGGATGGGCAGGATGGCCAGGGCCAGAATGATGATGCCCATGCCGCCGAGCCACTGCATCTCCTGGCGCCAGAAGCGGATGGCGTGGGGCAGCTCCTCGATCCCCGACAGGACCGTGGAGCCGGTGGTGGTGAGCCCCGACATGGACTCGAAGAAGGCGCTCGTGAAGCCCGGCGTGGCCCCGGACAGCAGCAGGGGCAGGGCCCCGAACAGGGCCAGCACCACCCAGAACAGGGTGACCAGCAGGAAGCCGTCGCGGTGGTTCAGGTCGCGGGGGGCGCCGCGCAGGGTGACCCACAGCACGAAGCCGGTGCCCAGGGTCAGCAGGTAGGAATCCACGAAGGCGGTCAGGGCGCCGTCGCCGTAGTACCAGGCGATGGCCAGCGGCGGCAGCATGGCGGTGGAGAACACCATGAGCAGCAGGCCCGCCAGGTAACCGATCGCCCGCCAATGCACTAGAAGAACCCCAGGCCGACCTGAAAGAGCTTCTCCACCTGGGCGATCTTGCGCTTGTCCACCAGGAACAGGATGACGTGGTCCTCGGGCTCGATGACCACGTGGCGGTGGGCGATGAGCACCTGATCGCCGCGGACGATGGCGCCGATGGTCACTCCCTTGGGCAGGCGCACCTCGTCGAGGCGCTTGCCGATCACCCGGGAGGTGGAGGCGTCGCCGTGGGCCAGCACCTCCAACGCCTCGGCGGCGCCCCGGCGCAGGCTGTGCACCATGGCCACGTCGCCGCGCCGCACGTGGGCGAGGATGCGGCCGATGGTGGCCTGGTGGGGGGAGACGGCCACGTCGATGCCGGTCTGCTGCACCAGGTCCACGTAGGCGCCGCGGTTGATGAGGGTCACCGCCCGGCCCACGCCCATGCGCTTGGCCAGCATGGAGGAGAGGATGTTGGCCTCGTCGTCGTTGGTCACGGCGACGAAGACGTTCATGGCGCCGATGTTCTCCTCGCGCAGGAGCTCCTCGTCGGCGCCGTCGCCCTGCAGGACCAGGGTGTTCTTGAGGCCGGCCGCTACCTCCGCCGCGTTGCGTGCGTTGTGGTCAATGAGCTTCACCTGCACCGGGGTGCGCTCCAGGGCCTTGGCCAGGGAGCTGCCGATCTTGCCGCCGCCGACGATGGCCACCGTGCGCACCGTGTCCTCCACCGCGCGCAGGGAGCGCAGCACCGACTGGATGTGCTCGCGGGCGGCGATGAAGAAGACCTCGTCGCCCTCCTCGATGACCGTCTGGCCCTCCGGGATCAAGGCCTGGCCCCGGCGGTAGATGGCGGCCACCCGGGTGTCCACCCCCGGCATGCGCTGGCGCAGCTCCTGGAGCTGATGGCCCACCAGGGGCCCGTCGGCGTCGGCGCGCACGCCCACCAGCCGCACCCGCCCGCCGGCGAAGTCCACCACCTGCAGGGAGCCCGGATGCTCGATGAGGCGGTGAATACTGTCGGTGACCACCTGCTCGGGGCTGATGATGTAGTCGACGGGAACGGCTTCACGGTTGAACAGCTCGGGATGGGCGAGGTATTCGGGAGCGCGCAGGCGGGCCAGCTTGGTGGGGGTGTGGAACAGGGTCTCGGCCATCTGGCAGGCCACCATGTTCACCTCGTCGGTGCCCGTCACCGCCAGGACCATGTCGGCCGCCCCCATCCCGGCCTCCTCCAGGATGTGGGGATAGGCCGCCTGGCCCCGCACCGTCTGGATGTCCAGGCGCTCCCCCAGCGCGGCGACCTTGTCGCCGTCCCGGTCCACCACCGTAATGTCGTGGCCTTCCAGGGCGAGCTGCTCGGCCACCGGGGCGCCCACCTGGCCGGCGCCAAGGATGACGATCTTCACTGTGGACGTTCCCGTTGGTGGAAGGGGCGAGCGTGGAAAGGCCCAAAGGATAACGCAAACCGGGGGCGGGGATAACACACCGGGCCGACGAGCAACCGCACCCCTTGCCGGCCAAGAGGCAAGCTATTCTTCCTCCATGGCACCCGCGCCCTCCGTGATAAAAGGTCGTCGCGCTTGGTCTTTCTCTGCGTCCTCCGCGTCTCTGCGGTGAACCCCCGTAAAGCCTAGCTAATCCGCCGCAGCAGCGGATCCAGGAGCCGCACCGGCAGGGACCACTTCATCCCGGCGAGCAGGTAGGTGGGCAAGGTGACGTAGTAGCGGGCCCGGGGACGGCGGGCCTCCAGGGCCTTCACCGTCTTGGCCAGCACCGCCTCCGGGCCGAGGGTGAAGGGGGCGTCCTCGCTGCCGGCGAGGCGGGCGCTCACTTCCTGCTCGTAGATGGCGCGGTGGGGGCTGCGCTCGGCGTCAATGTTGGCCTGAAAGGCGCGGAAGGCGTTCTCCCGGAAGCGGCTCGTGACCGGGCCGGGCTCCACCAGCACCGGATGGATGCCGCTGCCCGCCAGCTCCAGGCGCAGGGTGTCGGTAAGGCCCTCCAGGGCGAACTTGCTGGCGTTGTAAGCCCCCCGGTAACGCAGCGCCACCAGGCCGAGCAGGGAGCTGATCTGGATCACCCGGCCGAAGCCCTGCTCCCGCATCACCGGCAGCAGGCGCACGGTCAGATCGTGGGTGCCCAGCAGGTTGACCTGGAACTGGGCATCCAGCACCTCCCGGGACAGGTCCTCCACCGCCCCCGGCTGGCCGTAGGCGGCGTTGTTCACTAGGCCGAGCAAGGTGCCCCGGGTGCGCTCGGCAATGGCCGCGGCACATTCGGCCACTGAATTCGGGTCGGCCAGCTCCAGGGGCAGAGCCTCCAGACCCTGCTCCCCGAGACGCCGGAGGTCCTCCTCGCGGCGGGCGGTGGCCAGCACGCGGTAGCCGCGGTCGCGAAGGCCAAAGGCGATGCATTCGCCGATCCCCGAGGAGCAGCCGGTGATGGCCACGGCGGGTGAATGGCTCATGGGATCCTTTCCATGGTTGTCCCGCGGCGGAGCAACGATACCGCCTTCTTGCTGGCCCCACCGGGACGCTTTAAGCGGCACAGGACCGTTTGTGGGAACGAGCAGCCGGAGGATCTAGCGCTGGGTAATCTTGAGCTCGATTCGGCGGTTCTGGCGCCGCTGATCCTCGGTCTCGCCCGGGGTGAGGGGATGGTATTCGCCGTAGCCCGCCGCCGCCAGGCGGCGCGGGGGGAGGCCCTGCTCCACCAGGGCGCGGACCACGGACAGGGCGCGGGCGGTGGACAGCTCCCAGTTGGAGCGGAACTGCCCGCCCCGCACCGGTAGGCGGTCGGTGTGGCCCTCCACCTGGATGATCATGTCCAGCCCCTCGGGGATTTCGTCCCGGGCCTGGTCGAAGACCGCCACGAAGCGCTGGAGCTGCTCCCCGCCCTCGTCCGAAAGGGACGCCTCCCCGGAGGGGAAGAGGATCTCCGACTGGAAGACGAAACGGTCGCCGCGGATCTCGATATTGGGATTGTCGGCGAACACCTCGCGCAGGCGGCCGAAGAACTCGGAGCGGTAGCGCTCCAGCTCCTCCACTCGCTCCAGGAGCTGGGTGCGGATCTGCTCTGCCATGGCCTGGATGCGCTCCTGTTGCTCACCCACCCGCTCCCGCTGGCTGGCCACACGCTCCTCCAGGGCGCTTACCTGCTCCTCGGCAGCCCGGCGCTCCTTCTCCTCCAGGGCCAGGGCCCGCTCCATCCGCTCCAGACGCTCATTGAGCGCCGCCACGCGCTCGCTCAGAACGTCCAGGTTGGCCCGGGCGCCCGAGAGCTCCTGCCGGGTTTCGGTCAGCTCCTCCTCGCGGGCCTCCCGCTCCGAGCGGGCGGCGTCCAGGTCCCGCTCCAGGGCCTGGCGCCGCTCCCGGACCGCCGCCAGCTCCTCCCGGGTGCGGGACAGCTCCGTGTCCAGCTCCTGGCGGCGCTGCCGGCTCTCCGCCAGGCGCTCCTCCAGCCGCTCGCGCTCCTCTTCGCTCTCCCCGAGCATTCCCGCAAGGCGATCCACCTGGCTGCGCAGGTTGCCGATGATCTCCTCCTGGCCCGTCACCTGGCGGGAGAGGACCACCTCGAACAGGAAGAACAGCACCAGTAGGAACACCAGGGCCACCACCAAGCCCGCCAGGGCGTCGGTGAACCCGGGCCAGATGTTGGGGGTGGGGTCGCCGCCGCGCCTAGTCCGCCGCATTCCCGCCGTCCCGCGGCTGGCGGCCCATCACCCGGGCCAGCCGGTCGATGGCCTCACGCAGGTTCCGGTTGCGTTGGTCCTCCAGCTGGTCCAGGCGGTTGCCCAGGGCGTGGAGCTCCTGGCGCAGGGTCTCCCCGGACCGGTCCAGGGTACGGTTGAGGCCCTCGGGATCCGGCTGGCGGGCGATGAGCCGGTCCATCTGCTCCGTAACGGCGTCCAGGCGGTGGCCGATGCCCTCCAGGAGGGCGGCCTGGTAGGCGGGGCGGTCCTCCGCCTCCAGGTCCAGGTCGCGGGGCCGCTGCTGCTCGCGCCAGAAGGGCAGCAGGTCGGTGACGATGATCTCCTCCACCCGGGTCTGGCCGTGGGCCACGGCGCGGGCCAGCTGGGTCTCGGTGAAGCCGAGCACCAGCGAGGAGCCCAGGCCGAAGAGGCTGGTGGAGAAGGCCAGCGCCATGCCGGCGATGGGGTCCGCCATGCGCTCGCGCAGGGCGCCCACGAAGGCGGCGACGTTGTCGTACTCCTCGGCGGAGAGGGTGCCGATGATCCCCTGCACCCCCTGCACGGTCTGCAGCAGCCCCCAGAAGGTACCGAGCAGGCCCAGGACGATGAGGGTGCCGGCGAGGTAGCGGGGCAGGGAGCGGCGGCTCTCGGCGCGCTCGCCCAGGGAGTCCAGGAGGTAGGGCAGGGTGGCGTGGTGGTAGCCGCGCGTCACCACCTGGTGCAGGGTGCGCATGAACTCGGTGATGCTGCGGTTTTCGCCGTAGAGGATGGCCTCGTTGGCCCGCTCCGGCGGTTCCATGCCCTGCTCGGCGTAGCTCAGGTAGTTCTCCACCCGGTCCAGGTAGCGGTCCTCCTGCACCAGCTCGTAGAAGTGGCGGAAGACGTCCGCCAGGCCCACCACCAGCAGGAGCAGGATGATGCCGTTCAGGGGCGGGTTGGCCTCGAACAGGGGGGTCAGGGAGGAGGCGAACAGCCCGGCCGCCAGGGCCACCACGGCGACGAACAGGACCGCCCGCACCAGGTACCGTACGCTGCGTCCGCCTTGCTCCATGGTCGTCCCCTGTAGTCCGTGGCCCCGTCCACTGTACCGCAAGCGGGAACGGAGGCCATACCCGCCCGGAGGCCGCCTATGCGGGACCCTCCCGCAATCGGGCCACGGCGGCCCCCGGATCGGCGCCTGTCAGGGCCTCCCCCGGCACCACCAGGGTGTCCGCGGAGGTGGCACCTTCGGGGGGTGGGGCGCCCGGGTCGTCGGGAAGGGTCAGGGAGCGCTCCGCCGCCTCGGGGACCCCGCCGAAGGGGTCGGCAGACCCCGCCCCCGCGACGACGTGCACGCGGGCGGCGTCCCCGGGGGCCCTGGCGGGGGGCCAGGCGACGCCCATCCCGAAAGTTTCCAGGCGGGCGGCCAGCTCCTCCGGAAGGGCCCGGCCCGGGACCACCCAGTCGATGCCGGTGGCGGCGAGGGGCCCCATCCAGTCCGGTTCCGGAAGGGGGATTGCGGGGAAATGCAGCTCCAGGGGCAGGGGCACCGCCCCCCGCAGGGCCGCCAGGAGGTCCCGGGCCACGGGGTCGGCGGGGCCCCCCGCCACGGCGAGGCCGTCCACCCCGGCATCCCGCATGGACCACGCCCACTCCACCGGCGCACCGGCCGCGCCGGCCGGCAGCAGCGCCACCAGGCGGGGAGCGTAGGGCCGCGGACCGTTCAAGCCGCTGCCTCCGGGGCTTCCAGGCAGGCGTAGTAGAAGCCGTCCATGCCCTGCTCGCCGGGCAGGATCTGGCGTCCGGGGCCGTCCGGACGCCCCCAGTCCGCCTCCGGTGTGGCGGTGCGGGCCCCGGGTTCACCCTCCAGGAAGGCCGTCACCACCTCCCGGTTCTCGGCGGGCAGCACGGAGCAGGTGGCGTAGACCAGGCGGCCGCCGGGGCGCAGCAGGGGCCACAGGGCCTCCAGCAGGGCCCCCTGGCGGGCGGCCAGCGCGGGGATGTCCTCCGGCCGACGCAGGTGCTTGATGTCCGGGTGCCGGCGGATGACCCCGGTGCCTGAGCAGGGGGCGTCCACCAGGATGCGGTCGAAGGGCCGGCCGTCCCACCACGCCGCGGGCGCGGTGGCGTCGCCGTGGACCAGCGCCCCGGCCTCCAGCCCCAGGCGGTCCAGGGTCTCGCGGATCCTCGCCAGCCGGCCGGCCTCGGCCTCCACGGCGACCACCTCGGCCCCCGGGGCCCAATCCAGCAGGTGGGCCAGCTTGCCGCCCGGGGCGCTGCAGGCGTCCAGGACCCGCTCGCCGGGCCGCGGCGCCACCAGCGCGGCGGCCAGCTGGGCGGCGCCGTCCTGCACGCTGACCCGTCCCTCGGCGAAGCCGGGCAGGGCCCCCACCGGCAGAAACTCCTCCAGGGCCACCGCCCCCGGAGCGGCGTCCAGGGCCGAACCGGGGATGCCCGCGGCGGCCAGCCCCTCCAGGTAGGCGGAGCGGTCGCCCCGCACCCGCAGGGTCAGGGGCGGCGGGCGGTTGCCCGCCGCCAGGACTGCCTCCCAGTTCTCCGGGTAGCCCGCGCCTAGCGCCTCCACCAGCCAGTCCGGGTAGGCGTGGCGGAGGGCGGGTGAGCGATTGTCCACCCGGGCCAGGCGGTCGTCGCGCTCCCGCCCGAAGCGGCGCAGGACGCCGTTGACCAGGCGTCGGGCCCAGGCCTGCTTGCCGGTAAGCGCTCCCACCGTAGCCGAGACGGCGGCGTAAGGGGGGATCCCCGTGTGGGAGAGCTGGTGGAGGCCCACCAACAGCAGGGCCTCCAGGCGCTTTTCCTTGCGGGGCAACGACCGGTCGAGCAGGTCGTCCAGGACGGCGCGCAGACGCACGGCCCAGCGCACGGTACCGGTGGCCAGCTCCCGGAGCAGGGCCCGGTCCGCCTGCCCCAGCCCCTCGTAATCCAGGGCCGCCTCCAGGCGCCAACCCTCGTGGAGGACCGCCGAGACGGCCGCCGACGCCCGGCGCCGCACCTCGCTGCCGGCGTCCGCGCCGGTCCGTGGTGCCTTCCGCGTCCGGGCTCCCATGGCGGCTCCTCCCGCGCCCCGGTTCAGCCCAGGGCCCGCAGGCGCTCAATGCGGTCCTCCAGGGGCGGGTGGGTGGAGAACAGCTGCATCAGATCCTGTCCGGACAGGGGGTTGACGATCATCATCTGCGCCGTCTCGGGGTGGCTCTCGGCGCTGGCCATGGGCTGGCGGCTGGCCCCGTAGGCGAGCTTCTCCAGGGCGCGCGCCAGGGCCTCGGGGTCGCCGCTGATCTCGGCGCCGCCCCGGTCCGCCCCGTATTCCCGGGCCCGGGAGATGGCCATCTGAATGAGGCTGGCGGCGATGGGGGCGAGGATCATCACCAGGATGACCCCCACGATGCCGAGGGGGCTGCCTTCCTCGTCCTCGCCGGGCCGGCCGCCGAACAGCAGCATGAACTGGGCCATGTTGGCCAGGGCGGAGATGGCGCCGGCCACGGTGGCCGCGATGGTGGAGATGAGGATGTCGCGGTTCTTCACGTGGGCCAGCTCGTGGGCCAGCACGCCGCGCACCTCGCGCTCGTCGAGCAGGTCCATGAGGCCCGTGGTCACCGCCACGGCCGCGTGCTCCGGGTTGCGTCCGGTGGCGAAGGCGTTGGGGGAGCCCTCCTCGATGATGTAGACGGCGGGCATGGGCAGACCGGCCCGTCCGGCCAGCTCCTCCACCGTCCCCCAGAGGCGGGGCGCGCTGTCCCGGTCCACCGGCTGCGCCTTGTACATGCGCAGCACCATCTTGTCCGAGAACCAGTAGGCCCCCGCGTTCATGGCCAGGGCGAAGACCAGGGCGATCACCATGCCGGTGGTACCGCCGATGACGCCGCCCACCACGACGAACAAGGCCGTTAGGCCCGCCATCAGGACAGCGGTCTTCAAACCGCTATGCATCCTCGTTCCCTCCTTTGGGTATTCGTTGTCCGGCGATATGTCTGGGGATATCGGTCGGCCTATGGGACAGCCCTCCGGCCCCGGGGTTCACTCCGGCCCCGGGTCCCCGAGGCGCTCGCCGGGGCACAGGTGACCGCCGTGCAGGGCCGCCGATCCCTCCATGCGCTTGCGGCCGGGGGGCTGGACCTCCTCCAGGAGCAGACCCCCGTCCCCGCAGGCCACCAGGGGCAGGTTGTCCGCGCCCGCGGCGACCGTCCCCGGGGGACCGTCGGGAACGGCGGCCACCGGCCGGCTCCGCCACACGCGAAGGCGCTCGCCGCGATGCCCGGTATGGGCCACCGGCCAGGGATTGAAGGCCCGCACCCGGCGGTCCAGCTCCTCCGCCGGCCGACTCCAGTCCAGCTCCGCCTCCTCCTTGGTGACCTTGGGGGCGTAGGTGGCCCGATCCGGGTCCTGGGGCACCGCCTCCAGCGTGCCCGCCCGCAGGCGCTCCAGGGCCTCCGCCAGGGCCTCCGCGCCCAGGACCGCCAGGGCGTCGTGCAGCTCCCCCGCGGTCTCCCGCGGCCCGATGGGCCGGCTCCGCTGGAGCAGCATGGGCCCGCTGTCGAGGCCCTCCTCCATCTGCATGATGGTGACCCCGGTCTCGGCGGCCCCGTCGAGGACCGCGCGCTGGATGGGCGCCGCGCCCCGGTAGGCGGGCAGCAGGCTGGCGTGGACGTTGATGCAGCCCAGGTGGGGGAGGTGCAGCACCTCGGGCGGCAGGAGGAGGCCGTAGGCGGCCACCACTAGCAGGTCCGGGGCCCACTCGCGGAGCACCGCCCGCTCCGCCTCCCCCCGCAGATGGGCGGGCTGGGCCACGGGCACGCCCGCCTCCTCGGCCACCACCTTCACGGGGGACGGCCGCAGCCGGCGTCCCCGCCCCGCCGGGCGGTCCGGCTGGGTGAGCACGCCCACCACCGTCTCCCGGCCCTGGAGGAGGGCCCGGAGGCTGGGGACGGCGAAGTCGGGGGTGCCGGCAAAGGCGACGCGCAGCGCGGGCTCGGGAGCCTCGGGGCCGGTCATGGGACGCTCGCGCGGTTGGGAAGGGGAGGACGCCAACCCTCAGGCGGGGGTCGCCTGGAGGCGCTTGTCCTTCTCCATCTTCTTGCGCACCCGGCTGCGCTTGAGCTTGGAGAGGTAGTCCACGAACAGCTTGCCGTCGAGATGGTCGAGCTCGTGCTGGACGCAGCGGGCCGCTAGCCCGGCGAAGCGCTCCTCGCGCTCCTGGCCCTCACGGTCCCGGAAGCGGGCGGTCACTTCGGCGGCGCGGACCACGGGCTCGTAGACGCCCGGCAGGGAGAGGCAGCCCTCCTCGCCGTCCTGCTCCCCTTCGGCGTCGACGATTTCCGGGTTGATCAGGGCCAGGGGCGCGTCCCGCTCCTCGCTGGTGTCCATCACCAGCAGGCGGATGTGGCGATCCACCTGGGGCGCCGCCAGGCCCACCCCCTGGGCGGCGTACATGGTCTCCAGCATGTCATCCACCAGGGCGCGGATGCCGTCGTCCACCTCGGCCACGGGCTCGGCCGGAGTCCGGAGCCGGTCATCGGGGTAGTGAAGGATATCCAGAACAGCCATTGCCTGCTTCCTGTATGGCGCTTACGAGGGAGTTATTCGACCGATATCGTAGCACAATCCGTCCGCGGGGCGCCGTTGACACCGGCCCGGCCTTTTGCCAACGTATCGCGCGCTTCGCGCTCGGACGCACCTATTTAGAGACCACGCAAAGCGCCGCGGGTTTCCGGGGAGGGGCAGCCGGGCGGGAAACCCAACGAAAGGAGACGGGCACATGCGGCTTCGCAAGGGGATGGTGTTGGGACTGACGACGGTGGCCCTCGCCGGCTGCGGGGACCAGGAGGCCTACGATCCGGAGGCGGGCACCGACGCCTCCACCATGTTCGAGGAGGGGTGCGCCCATTGCCACGGCCAGGAAGGGCAGGGCAAGTTCGGCTTCCTGCTGTCCCTCGAGGACACCCAGCTGGCCGAGGAGGGCATTGCGGACATGATCGCCAACGGCACCGGCATCATGCCCGCCTTCCCCGAGCTGGAGGAGGACCAGCGCCGGGACCTGGCCCGCTACGTTACGGACCTCTAGGATCCCGGGGGAGAATACGGGCCGGAGGGGGGTGGAACCGGCCTGGCCTGGCCCTTGGGCCCACGGCCTCCCGGCCCTCCTTTCCTCCGCTCCTGCCGGTTCCCCCACCGGGAATTTCTTTAGAGCAAGCGAACCCGATCGGGGACACCCCTTTCCTCGTTTGCCCTTTCCCTTAGGATGTGGTAGCCAGAGGGTGTTCCTCGGGGGGGAATCCGCCCTAGTTGGATCCGCCCTTCCGCTCTAGCTCCAGTGAATATCAAGGATCCCATGCGCCTCCGGACCCTCCTGCTCGCCCTGACCGTCCTGCCCCTTCCCGTCTGGGCCCTCAGTCCCGATGAGCTGCGCACGGATGCCCCTTCGGTCTATACCGTCGAGAAGGGGGACACCCTCTGGGACATCGCCGCCACTTTCCTGGACGACCCTTGGAGGTGGGAAGAGCTCTGGGACCGAAACCCCTACATCAGCAACCCGGACCTGATCTACCCCGGCGACCGTCTGGTTCTGCGGGTGGTGGACGGCGAGGCCCGCCTTACCCGGCAGCGGGTTGAACGGCTGTCCCCGGAGGCCGAAGAGCAGCCGGTGGAGCGCCTGGAGGCTATTTCTACCGTTGACCCCAGCGTGGTGGTGCCCTTCCTTGGCCGCTACGGCATCGTCGATCCGGAAACCGAGCCGGCCGACCTGGGGGGCTATCTGGTGGCGGGGGAGAACGAGCGTGTCATGTACGCCACCGGCGACCGGGTCTTCACCCGACTGAAAGAGCCGGAGGAGCTGGAGGACCCCACCGCGCGGGACTGGCACAGCTACGATGAGCCGGAGGCCCTTCGCGACCCGGACAGCGGAGCCCACCTTGGCTACCTTCTGCGACACACGGGCACCCTCTCCCTGGAAGGTCCCGCCGAGGATGGCCTATTCGAATCCCGCGTTGAGCGCACCTTCGCGCCCGTGGAGGCCGGCGACCACCTGTATCCCGCCGATGGGGACTACGAGGCCCGCTTCACACCCGAAGCCGCCCCCGACGTGGAAGGCCGAGTGCTGCGTCACGTGGAGGAGGAAAGCCTGGTGGGGCAGGGCCAGATCGTGGTGCTCAATCTCGGCAGCCGGGATGGCCTCGAAAAGGGGCACGTCCTGCAGGTGCTGGGGAGCAGCCAAACCGTGGACGACCCCCAGCGCTTCGGGTCCGCCGAGCTGCCCGGTAGGGACAAGGGGACCCTCCTGGTCTTTCAGGTTGGGCAGAGGCTCAGCTTCGCCATGATCATGGAAAATTCCCGGGCCATCGCGGCCAAGGATCGGGTGGTCAGCCCGGAGCGCTGAACGTGGCCCTGGATCCCCGTGCGCGCGCCTGGCTGACCATTCGCCACGCCCCAGGCATGGGGGAGCGCCTCCTGAGCCGGCTCATGGATGTCTACCCCGATCCCGAGGAGGCCCTGGCCGCCCCCGCCGCGGAGCTCAAACAGCGGGCCGGCATCCCCCCGGCAACCGCCGCCGCCCTCCACCGGAGCGAGGCGCAGCCGGCCCTCGAGGACGATGCAGCCTGGCTCCGGCCCCCCGACCGCACCCTCCTGGCCCGCCCCGATCCCCGCTATCCCGCCCTGCTCGCCGAAACCCCCGATCCACCGCCGCTGCTCTACGTGGAGGGGCGCCCGGAGGCCCTGGAGGAGCGGCCCGCCCTGGCCGTGGTGGGGAGCCGCAACGCCTCGCGCGCCGGACGCCAGGACGCGCGGGCCTTCGCCCGCGATCTCGCCGCCAGCGGCTTCTGCATCGTCAGCGGCCTGGCGCGGGGCATCGACGCTGCCGCCCACCGGGGCGCCCTGGAGGGCGGCGGCTGGACCGTTGCCGTACAGGGTTGCGGGCCCGACCGGGTCTACCCCGGCGAGCACGCCGACCTGGCCGCGGAGGTAGCGGCCCGGGGGGCCCTCGTCAGCGAGTTCCCCGTGGGCACCCCGCCCCGCCGTAGCCACTTTCCCCAGCGCAACCGCATCGTCAGCGGCCTGAGCCTGGGCGTGCTGGTGGTGGAGGCCGGGGAGCGCTCGGGCGCCTTGACCACAGCCCGCTGGGCGGGTAGGCAGGGAAGGGAGGTGCTCGCAATTCCGGGCTCCATCCATTCGCCCCTGAGCCGGGGTCCCCACGCCCTGATCCGCGAAGGGGCCAAGCTGGTGGAGACGCTGGCCGACGTGGCGGAGGAACTCCCGCCACCCCGGCCGGTCCCATCGGAGGCGGCACCGGCCGGGGAGCCGGAAGCCGCGACGGCCCTGGCGGGAGAGCAACGGACCGTGGCTCAAAGCGTCGATTTTCACCCAACCGCCCTCGATCAGGTGGTCAACCGCTCCGGCTTGACCCCCGATAGGGTTTCGGCCATTCTCCTTGAGTTCGAAATCCTGGGGGTGGTGGCCGCCGAGCCAGGCGGTTTCTACATCCGCACACCCGCAGACGGGGCAAGAGGAACATGAACGAGAACGTCCTGGATATTCTGATGTATCTGTTCGAGAACTACTTCTCGGAGCCCATGGACGAAGCGCCCGATCAGAACGTGCTGCAGACTGAGCTGGTGGAGGCGGGATTCGCGGAGCCCAAGGTGAAGAAGGCCTTCTCCTGGCTGGAGGGGCTCGCCCACCAGCAGTCCGGAACCGCCAAGGAGCCCGGCGGCGGCCCCTCCCACCGCTCCGTGCGGATCTTCACCGAGGAGGAAGAGCACAAGATGACCCGGGACGCCCGGGGGTTCCTGACCTTCCTGGAGGATTCCGGGGTGGTGGACGCGGGCACCCGCGAGGTGCTCATCGACCGGCTCATGGCCCTGGACAGCGACGAGATCGACGCCGAGGCTCTGAGCTGGGTCCTGCTCATGGTCCTGCATAACAGCCCCGGTCACGAGGGGGCCTACGTGTGGGTGGAGGATATGATCTTCGACCGCATGGACGGGGTCTTCCACTAGGGTGCTCCGCCCAGGCTCCATGCGTTTTCCCAGGCCGTCCGGGCCCCCCCGGGCGGCCTTCGGTTTCCTGAGGGGTCCCTTCCGTCCGGGGCCCCCGACGGCGCGGCCGTCCCCGGCACCTGACAGGTAGCGGTCTCATGGCAAAGCATCTGGTGATCGTCGAGTCCCCGGCGAAGGCCAAGAGCATCAACAACTACCTCGGCAAGGACTACAAGGTCATGGCGTCCTACGGCCACGTGCGCGATCTGCGCGCCAAGGAGGGTGCCGTGGACCCGGAGCACGACTTTGCCATGACCTACGAGGTCATCGACCGCAACAAGAAGCACGTGGACGCCATCGCCGCGGAGCTGGACAAGGCCGAAGACCTCTACCTCGCCACCGACCCCGACCGCGAGGGGGAGGCCATCGCCTGGCACCTGGTGCAGCTGCTGCGCGAGCAGGGACACCTGGAAGGCAAGGGGGTCTACCGGGTGGTCTTCCACGAGATCACCAAGGGCGCCGTGCGCGAGGCCATGGAGCACCCCCGCGACATCTCCGAGGACCTGGTGAACGCCCAGCAGGCGCGCCGGGCCCTGGACTATCTGGTGGGCTTCAACCTCTCCCCGCTGCTGTGGAAAAAGGTGCGCCGGGGCCTCTCCGCCGGCCGGGTGCAGAGCCCGGCGCTGCGCCTCATCGCCGAGCGCGAGGAGGAGATCGAGAACTTCGAGCCCACCGAATACTGGTCCATCGAGGCGGACCTGGCGGGAGAGAACGAGAAGGGGGAGCAGCAGCCCTTCACCGCCACCCTAGTGGAGGCGGAGGGGCAGAAGCTGGAGAAGCTCTCCATCGGCAACGGCGCGCGCGCCGAGGAGCTCCGGTCCCATGTGGAGGCGGCCGCCGGGGACGGGACGCTGCCCGTCACCTCGGTGGAGAAGAAGCAGCGCAAGCGCAACCCCACGCCCCCCTTCACCACCTCCACCCTGCAGCAGGAGGCCTCGCGCAAGCTGGGCTTCTCCGTCTCCAAGACCATGCGGGTGGCCCAGCAGCTCTACGAGGGCATCGACCTCGGCGAGGGCACCGTCGGCCTCATCACCTACATGCGTACCGACTCGGTGAACCTCTCCGAGGAGGCCATCGCGGAGGCCCGCGGCCTCATCGGCGAGCGCTACGGGAAGGACTACCTCCCCGAGCAGCCGCGCCAGTTCAAGTCCCAGTCCAAGAACGCCCAGGAGGCCCACGAGGCGGTGCGCCCCACCAGCCCGAGCCGGCTCCCGGAGCAGGTGAAGGACAAGCTGGATAAGGACCAGTACCGCCTCTACGAGCTGGTGTGGAAGCGCATGGTGGCGGGGCAGATGACTCCTGCGCTCGTGGATACGGTCACCGCCCACTTTGAGATCGAGCCCGGCTGGCGCCTCAAGGCCAGCGGCTCTACCATCGCCTTCCCGGGCTTCCTCAAGGTGTACGAGGAGGGCCGCGACGACGCCGGCGAGGAGAAGGAGAGCAAGCTGCCGCCTCTGGCCGAGGGCGACCGCCCGGAGCTGCTCCAGGTGCGCGGGGAGCAGCACTTCACCGAGCCACCGCCGCGCTACACCGAGGCCACCCTGGTGCGGAAGCTGGAATCCTTCGGCATTGGCCGGCCCTCCACCTACGCCTCCATCCTGTCCACCCTGCAGGACCGGGGCTACGTGGAGCAGCAGAACAAGCGCTTCTTCCTCACCGACGTGGGCAAGGTGGTGAACCGTTTCCTCACCAACCACTTCACCACCTACGTGGACTACGACTTCACCGCCAAGCTGGAGGATGAGCTCGACGCCATCTCCCGCGGCGAAGAGGACTGGAGACCCGTCCTCCGAGAGTTCTGGGAGCCCTTCCACAAGCAGGTGGAGGAGAAGGAGGAGAGCGTAAGCCGCTCCGAGGTCACCTCGGAGGCCATGGAGGAGACCTGCCCCAAGTGCGGCGCGCAGCTGGAGAAGAAGCTGGGCCGCCACGGCCAGTTCATCGGCTGCTCCGCCTATCCGGAATGCGACTACACCCGGCCGGTGGAGGGGGAGGCGCCCGAGCCCGAGGTCACCGACCGCACCTGCCCCAAGTGCGAGCGGCCCCTGGCCATCAAGCACGGGCGCTACGGCAAGTTCCTGGGCTGCACCGGCTATCCGGAGTGCAAGTACCTGGAGCCGCTGGAGAAGCCCAAGGGCACGGGGGTGACCTGCCCGGAGTGCGGCAAGGGCGAGATCCAGGAGAAGAAGTCCCGCAAGGGCAAGACCTTCTACAGCTGCTCCGAGTACCCCGAATGCAAGTACGCCATGCCCAATCCGCCCATCGACGAGCCGTGCCCCGAGTGTGGCTCCAAGGTCCTCATGGACAAGACCACCAAGAAGTACGGGCGCGAAAAGGTGTGCCCCAACAAGGAGTGCAAGTACCGGGCGCCGTACCCGGAAGGCGAGGAGGAATCCGCCGGAAACGGGGAGGGGACCGACAAGGACCGCCAACCGGTGAACGCCAAATCCGATTCCTAGAAGATGGATTCACCGCAGCGACGCAAAGGAAGCAGAGAAAGGCCTGAAATTACGCGGTTCACGCCCATGCCCACTCCCACCTCGTATCCGAGCAAGGACGCCGCCCGCCGGGCCGCCTGGGATGCCCTCCAAGAACAGCGGGCGGCCCGCTTCCCCTATCCGCCCCACGGCCGCATTCCCAACTTCGCCGGCGCCGACTCCGCCGCCTCCCGCCTGCTCGCTCATCCGCGTCTCGCCGAAGCCCGGGCCATCAAGGCCAACCCCGACGCCCCGCAGCGGCCCGTGCGCCTCGGCGCCCTGGAGCGGGGGATCACCGTGTACATGCCCACGCCCCGCCTGCGCGGCGGCTTCCATCGCCTCGACCCGGAACGGATCCCTCCCGGGCACTTGAAGGAGGCCGCTTCGCTGTCCAAGGGGGCCCGGTGGGCCGAGGCGGTGCCCCTGCGGGCCCTGGCCGAGCCCATCGATCTGATCGTCACCGGCTCCGTGGCGGTCACCCGGGGCGGGAAGCGCTGCGGCAAGGGCCACGGCTACGGCGACCTGGAGTACGCCATCCTCCGCGAGCTGGGCCACCCGCCCATCCCGGTGGCCACCTCCGTCCATCCCCTGCAGATGGTGGGCGATTTCCCCGCCGATCCCTTCGACCTGCCGGTATCCCTGATCGCCACCTCGGAGGAGATTATCGAGGTGGCCAACCCCCCGGCCGCGCCCGCCGGTATCGACTGGCAGGCCTTGCCCGAAACCGCCCTCACCGAGATGCCGGTGCTCAAAGCGCTACGAGGCCGACGAACCGCCCAGGACGCCAGGAGTCCCCAAGGAAACCCATTTTCTTAACCGGTCAGGGCTGGCTACAGGGGTTCGCACAGGGGTACAAGCACAGATCGCGGATAAGCACCCGCGAGAACAAAAAAGGCCGGGGGCACACCCCGGCCTTTTCGTTGCCACTTCCGGGAATCCGTAGGCCTTGACGCTCTTGGCCTCCTTGGCGCTTCCCCCGGCCGTTCAGACGTCCAGGTTCTCCACCTCCAGGGCGTTGGCCTCCAGGAAGGCGCGCCGGGGCTCCACATCGTCGCCCATGAGGGTGGTGAAGATCTGGTCCGCCGCCACCGCGTCCTCGATCTGCACCTGGAGCATGCGCCGGGTCTCCGGGTTCATGGTGGTATCCCAGAGCTGCTCGGCGTTCATCTCGCCGAGACCCTTGTACCGCTGCACGGAGAGGCCGCGCTTGCCCTCCTCGAGCAGCCAGTCCACCACGTGCTCGAAGGACTCCACCTCCTTCTCCCGCTCGCCTCGACGCACCCGGGCCGGGGGCTCCAGCAGGCCCTCGAGGTTGCGCGCCATGTCCCGGATGCGGCCGTACTCCGGCGACTCGAGGAATTCCCGGTCCACCGTGGAGCGCGTCACCGAGCCGTGCTCGTAGCGCTCGATGGTGGCCTTGTGCCCGCCCTGCTCCGGATCGGGGAGGATCTGCATGCGGGCGTGGACGTCCTCGCCGCCGCCTTCCGTGAGATTCGCCACCACCGGCTCCAGGGAGGCCCGCAGCTGCTCCTCCGCCGCGCAGGCCTCCGGGCCGAGCTCGGGGTGGGCCAGGAGGGTGCGCAGCAGGACCGGATCGTACCGGCGGCTCAGCCGCTCCACGAGCCGCTGCACGTCCCGGAACCGCCGGGCCAGATCCAGCAGGCGGTTCCCCTCGATGGGCTCCGCGGCGGACTCGCTGGGGTAGAGCCGGGCGCCCTCCAGGGCGTTCTCGAAGAGGTACTCCTCCAGGGACTCCTCGTCCTTGAGGTAGGTCTCCTTCTTCCCCCGCGTCACCTTGTACAGCGGCGGCTGGGCGATGAAGATGTGACCGCGCTCCACCAGCTCGTACATCTGCCGGTAGAAGAAGGTGAGCAGGAGGGTGCGGATGTGGGCGCCGTCCACGTCCGCGTCGGTCATGATGATGATGCGGTTGTAGCGCAGCTTCTCCGGGTCGAAGTCCTCCTTGCCCGCACCGGTACCGAGCGCGGTGATCAGCGTGCCGATCTCCTGGTGGGAGAGGATCTTGTCGAAGCGCGCCTTCTCGACATTCAGGATCTTGCCGCGCAGGGGCAGGATGGCCTGGAAACGCCGGTCCCGGCCCTGCTTGGCCGAGCCGCCGGCGGAGTCGCCCTCCACCAGGTACAGCTCCGACTCGGAGGGATCCTTGGTCTGGCAATCGGCCAGCTTGCCCGGCAGGTTGGCGGTCTCCAGGGCCCCCTTGCGCCGGGTGAGGTCGCGGGCCTTGCGGGCCGCCTGGCGCGCCCGGGCCGCCTCCACCACCTTGGAGCCGATGGCCTTGGCCTCCTTGGGGTGCTCCTCGAGGTACCGGGTGAGGGCCTCGTTGAGCACCGTCTCCACCACGTTCTTCACTTCGGAGGAGACCAGCTTGTCCTTGGTCTGGGAGCTGAACTTGGGGTCGGGGACCTTCACGGAGATCACCGCCGTCAGCCCCTCCCGGGCGTCCTCGCCGGAGGTCTGCACCTTCTCCTTCTTGGCCAGCCCCGCCGCCTCGATGTAGTTGTTGATGCTCCGGGTGAGGCCTGCCTTGAAGCCGGAGAGGTGGGTGCCGCCGTCGCCCTGGGGGATGTTGTTGGTGTAGCAGAAGACGTTTTCCTGGTAGGACTCGTTCCACTGCAGGGCGATCTCCACCTCCATGCCCTCGCTACCCTCGTTGATGTAGACGGGCTCGGGGTGGAGGGGATGCTTGTGCTGGTTGAGGTGGTCGACGAAGGAACGGATGCCGCCGGCGTAGGCGAACTCCTCCTCCTTATCGCTCCGCTCGTCGCGCAGGACGATGGCCACTCCGGCGTTGAGGAAGGAGAGCTCCCGCAGGCGCCGGGCCAGGACGTCGTAGTGGAAGCGGGTGTCGGAGAAGATCTCGGGGCTGGGGCGGAACTGGATGGTGGTGCCCGTGCCCTCGGCTTCGCCGCTGGGCTCAAAGCCGGTGACCGGCTCGCCGAGTCGGTACTCCTGGTGCCAGATCCGGCCTTCCCGGCGCACCGTCAGCCGTAGCCATTCGGAGAGGGCGTTCACCACCGACACGCCCACGCCGTGAAGGCCCCCGGAGACTTTGTAGCTGTTGTCGTCGAACTTCCCGCCGGCGTGCAGGCTGGTCATGATGACCTCGGCGGCGGGACGGTCCTCCTCGCGGTGCCAATCCACAGGGATGCCCCGGCCGTTGTCGGCCACCGTGACCGAGTCGTCGGTATGGATGGTGACCTCGATGCGGTCGCAGTGCCCCGCCAGGGCCTCGTCGATGGCGTTGTCCACCACCTCGAAGACCATGTGGTGGAGGCCGGTGCCGTCGTCCGTGTCCCCGATGTACATCCCGGGCCGTTTGCGCACCGCCTCCAGGCCCTTCAGGACCTTGATGCTCGAAGAATCGTAGGCCTTCGTGGTATCGGGCATTCACTCGCTCCGCTCGATGGTCCCCTCGTGCACCCGGAATGTTGCCGCCGGGGTACCAGAGGAGGGGAGGGGGCACAAGGCCTCCTCCGTGCTGGTGACGAAAACCTGCCGGCCGTAGCGCTCCAGAAGGTCCATGGCCGCCCGCCGCCGCTCCGGGTCCAGCTCGGAGCCCACGTCGTCGAACAGGAAGACAGGGACCTCCCCGCTCACCTCCAGGGCCAGGGCCAGCTGGGCGAGGCGCAGGGCCAGGAGGATAATCTTTTGCTGGCCCCTGGAGGCGCGCTCCCGGGCGGGGCTGCCGTCCAGGATCAGGCGCAGATCCGCCCGGTGGGGCCCGACCCGGGTGGTGTCGAGCTCCCGCCGGCGGTCCCGCTCAAGGGCCTCCGCCAGTCCCAGGGCCTCCGGCCAGCCCCGCTCCAGCCGCATGGTGAGCTCCCCGGCGCCGCCCAGCTCCCCGAAGATCTCCTGCACCTTGCCCTCCAGCCGGGCCACGTAGGCTTCGCGCCGCTGGTTGATTTCCTCCCCGGAGGCGGCCAGCTGGCTGGCCCAGGGATCGGGGCCGCCAGGGCCCGCCTTCAGCCAGCGGTTGCGCTGTTGCAGGGTCCGGTGGTAGCGCCGTGCCAGATCCAGGTAGGCGGGTTCCACGTGGAACAGCCCCCAGTCGAGGAACCGGCGGCGCTCCCGGGGTCCCCCGGAAGCCAGCCGGTGGCCCTCCGGGGTGTAGTGGATGGTCTTCAGGACCCCGGCCAGGGCGGAGAAGCCGGGAACGTTGACCCCGTCCAGGCGGATTTCCCGGGACCCCTCGCCGAGGCGGACGCCCAGGGCGTGCTCACTGCGATCAACGATCCGGGCGGAGAGCACCGCCTCGCCGTCGCCGTTCTGGCGGAGGGTATCCGGACCGCCGCGCCGAAAGGAACGCCCGGAGGCGAGGAAGTGGATGGCCTCCAGGACGCTCGTCTTGCCTGCCCCGTTCACCCCCACCAGGCGGTTCACCCCTTCCGCAGGATCCAGGCGGGCCGAGGAGATGTTCCGGAAGGCGCCGATCTGGAGCCGTTGAATGACCACCACCACTCCATTGGCCGGGCTGCGAGGACCGCCGGTTCCCGGCGGAAGACCGTCCCGGTCCGCGCCGACCGCCGGGGCTTCGACCTCGTGGCCCTGAGGGCGGGCAGGGCACGCAAGCCGTTTCGTGCGCCTATCTATTCTAACGCATAACCGGAAGTTTCGGGGGCCTGGGGATCACGGAAAGCGAGGTCCGCGCCGAAGGGGGGAGGGGTGGACCCATTCCAACCGGGGGGAAGGGGTGCCCGGATCGGCGCCCGGCGCCTTGCCGGGAGGGCCCCCGGTCCCGCTAGAGCCGCATGGGCATGATGACGTATTTAATGGAGGTGTCGTCCGGAGGCATGATCAGGCAGCTGGACTGGGCGTCCCAGACGTGGATGACCACGTCTTCGGTGGGAAGGGCGCCCATGGCCTGCTGCAGGTATTCCACGTTGAAGCCGATCTCCAGCGGCTCGCCCTCGTAGGTGACGGGCACCTCTTCCGCGCCCTGATCCTGGTCGGGGTTCTCCGCGGAAAGCTCCAGGGTCCCCTCCCGGCAGGACAGACGGATGCCGTGGGTCTTGCGGTTGGAGAGGATAGCGATCCGTCGCAGGGCCTGCTGGATGGTCTTGCGGTCGCCGATGATCCGGTGGCCGTTGGCCTCTGGGATAACACGGCGGTAGTCGGGGAACTTCCCCTCGATGAGCTTGGAGGTGAAGGTCACCCCCGGCAGTCGGAAGCGCACGTGGTTGGCGGTGAAGCCTACCGTGACGGGGTCGTCGGTGTCCCCCAGGAGGCGCTCCAGCTCCTGGACCCCCTTGCGGGGGAGGATCACCCGGGTCTCCTCGGTGGTGGCTTCCACCTCGCGGTCCATGAGGGCAAGACGGTGGCCGTCGGTGGCCACCGCGCGCAGGTTGGCCTCGTTCCACTCGAGGAGGACCCCGTTCAGGTAGTACCGCACGTCGTCGCGGGCCATGGCGAAGGAGGTCCCCTCCAGCAGGGCCTTCAGGGCCCCCTGAGGGATGCCCACCTCCCGCTCGTAAGTGTCCAGCTCCAGGCGGGGGAAGTCTTCCGGCTGTAGGCCCGCCAGCCGATAGCGGCCCCGGCCGGCCTGCACGGTGACCCCGGACTCGTCCTGGAAGACGTTCACCTGGGCGCCGTCGGGCAGGGTGCGGGCGATATCGAGGAACTTCCGCGCCGGCACGGTGGCCGTTCCGGGCTCCTCCACCTCCCCAGGGAACCCAGCCTGGAGCTCCACCTCCAGGTCGGTCCCCGTCAGCGCCACCTCCCCGTCCTCGGCCCGCACATGCAGATGGCCCAGGATGGGCAGGGTCTGGCGGCTCTCCACGACGGACGCCGCGGGATTCAGGCCCGCGAGTAGATCCTCCTTGGCACACCGAAACCGCACTGGCTCCCCCTCAGACGTGGCGTAGGGCCCGGGCGTTCAGCCCGTCAGAACCCGTTTCAGGTTGTTGAGATCCTCGCGCAGACGCGGGTCCTCCCGCTGCCGCTCCTCCACCTTCCGGCAGCCGTAAAGGACCGTGGTGTGGTCCCGACCGCCGAAGGCGTCCCCGATCTCGGGGAGGCTATGGTCCGTCAGCTGCTTGGCCAGGGCCATGGCCACCTGCCGGGGGGCGGCGATGGCGCGCGAACGCTTCTTGGACCGCATGTCCGCCACCCGGATGTTGTAGTAGTTGGCCACGACCTTCTGGATGTTCTCAATGGTAATCAGCCGGGTCTGCATCTCCAACAGATCCGCCAGGGCCTCCTTCGTGAGGTCCATATCCACGTTCCGGCCCAGAAAGCGGGCATGGGCTACTACGCGGTTGAAGGCCCCCTCCAGGTCGCGGACGTTGGACTGGATGCGCTCGGAGATGAAGAACGCCACCTCCTCGGGCAGATCCACCCCGCTGGAGGCAGCCTTACGCATGAGGATGGCCATGCGGGTCTCCAGCTCCGGCGGCTCGATGGCCACGGTAAGGCCCCAACCGAACCGGGAGCGCAGGCGCTCCTCCAGTCCCTCCACCTCCTTGGGATAGCGGTCGCAGGAGATACCGATCTGGCTATTGAGATCCATGAGGGTGTTGAAGGTGTGGAAGAGCTCCTCCTGCGTGCGGTCCTTGCCGGCAAAGAACTGGATGTCGTCGATCAGGAGCACATCCAGACTGCGATAGCGCTGATTGAAGTCCTCGATGGCGTTGTGCTGGATAGACCGCACCATCTCGTTCACGAACCGATGGGCGGTGATGTAGCGCACCTTGGCCTCGGCGTCGTGCTGCCGTACCTGGTTGCCGATGGCCTGCATCAGGTGGGTCTTGCCGAGGCCGGTGCCCCCGTAGATGTACAAGGGGTTGTAGGCGCCACCCGGGTTCTCGGCCACTTGGCGGGAGGCGGCCAGGGCCAGCTGATTGGACTTGCCCTCCACGAAGGTCTCGAAGGTGAACTGGGGATCGAGCATGTCTCGGGACCGGCCGGTGCCCCGGGAAGAGGGCGCCTTCTCCCGGGGAGCCTGGGGCCGGGAGTCGGCGGAAGCGGTCTCGGCTTCCGGTACCGCAGTCTCGGCCACCTCCAGCTCGACCGCCAGTCGACCCTCGCCGAAGTGCTCTACCAGCTCGGCAATGCGCCCGAGGAAGCGCTCCCGGATCCAGTCGTAGAAAAAGCGGTTACTCACTTGCAGATGGAGGCGCTCCTCGGCCTCCTCGGCCTGAATGGGCCGGATCCAGGTATTGAACTGCTGCGAGGAAAGCTCCTCGCTCAAGCGTTCCAGGCATAGCTTCCATACGGCCGATTGCGCCAACTAGGGCCCCCACTTGCGCGTTCCCAGCGTCCGATGCATCGAGCAGGAGGATTCTAACCCAATCGGGCTGGGCCGGGTCGAATACCGAACGGTGGAGAGCCTGGGGAAATCCTGGGAAGGGGTGTGGATAAAGGGGTCGACTGTCCCCAAGGCGGCGCCCAGCTCCGATTCCCTCCCCGTTTTGTCCCATCGTGCTCCCCGGCCGTCTCCCCTGGGTAGCCCACAAGGCCACGACCCGGGAAATTCCCTGGATTTAATGAGTTTCTCGATTTCTCCACACCCAGGGCCCGCCCCCAATAAGTAATAACAAGTCGTAAAATGAAACTACAATTATCTTTATTGGTGAGGGAAAGCGGACCCCATTCGTTTTGGGCCACGGCGTGGATCCCGCAATTGACAGCCTCGTCGGCGGGGCAGTATCTTATTCGCTTTTTTGGACGGTTTTTTCCCGGACTTCCCGGGAGCACCCTCCATCCGAATCCGCGGAGCGCACCAATGAAGCACACCTTTCAGCCCAGCAATATCCGTCGCAAGCGCCGGCACGGCTTTCGTGCCCGGATGGCCACCAAGGGCGGCAAACGCGTTCTCAAACGGCGCCGGGCCAAGGGCCGGAAGCGGCTAACCCCCTGATCCGCTCCTTCGACCCCACCTACGGCGGGAAAGGCCCCGCGGGATGGCCCTCTGGAGCGCCAAGCCATTGAGCTCCGGTTTTCCCCAAGCGGCCCGCATCAAGAAGCCCCGGGAATTCCAGCGGGTCTTCCAGGGGGGAGCCAAAACGGTGGGGCGGTTTTTCGTTGTCTTCGCCCGGCGGCGCGACAAGGCCCGTGCCCGGCTCGGGCTGGCAGTAGGGCGCAAGGTGGGCAACGCCGTGGTCCGCAACCGGATCAAACGCCTTGTCCGGGAGGGCTTCCGGCATGAGCAAGACCGGCTCCAGGGTCTGGAGGTGGTGGTGGTGGCTCGGGGGTCGGCCGCCCGGGGAACCTCTGGGCAGCTCACCGACGACCTCGCCGCATGTTGGAGGAAGATCAGCCATGATCAGTAGGTTCCTTGTACTGATCATCCGCGGCTACCGGTGGCTGATCAGTCCCCTGCTCGGAGCCCATTGCCGGTTTCAACCGACATGCAGTAGCTACGCCATCACCGCCCTAGAACGGCACGGCCCCATCAAGGGGGGCTGGTTGGCATTGCGCCGCATTCTCCGCTGTCACCCCTTCCATCCCGGGGGCGACGATCCGGTCCCCTAGGGGTGCCGAAGGCGGGCCCCCATTCTTCCACAACCGTGTAAAGATCCATGGATACCAAGCGCTTCCTCCTCGCCATCGGTCTAACTCTGATTATCCTTTGGCTCTATCAGTCGTGGCTGGAGTACCAGTACCCGGACTACTACGCGCAGATGGAGGAGAAGGAGAGTCAGGATCGTTCAGAGGACGGTGCCGGGGACGAGGCCGAGGAGGAATCCCCGTCCACGCCGCAAACCGGGGACCAGAGCGAGGTTCCCTCCGCAGAATCCGCAGAAGAGGGGCAGCCAACCGCCCCGCAGCCGGCGCGGAATGGGGGTCCCACCGAGGGGGTGACGGTGACCACCGATGTTCTCCGCGTGGCCTTTTCCGAACAGAGCGGAGATCCCGTGGCAGCCTCGCTCCTGGACTACCGCGAGGAGGACAATCCCGATTCCCCGCCTGTGGAGGTACTGAAGAATCAGGGGAGCTGGCGGGTGATTGGACAGACCGGGTGGCTGTCCTCCGGTGGGGAGGCTCCGGATCACCAGGCCGCGTTCGAGGGGCCCGACGAAGGCTCCCTATCCCTAGAGGAAGGGGAGGATAGCCTCAAGGTCACCTATACCCGCCGGGAGGGGGACCTTGAATTCCGCAAGACCTACCGATTTGAGCGCGGATCCTATGTGGTCCCGGTGGAATACAGGGTGATCAACCAGGGAGAGGAACCGTGGACCGGCCACGTCTACGGGCAGCTGCGCCAACAGGGCATCAAGGGGCAGGGCAACTGGCTGCTGGGGGATTTCTTCTACCATGGGCCGGTACTGTTTACCGGCAATGCCATGCAGACCTTCCCCCTCACCGAGCTTGAGGAGCGGGCCCAGAACACCTTCCGGGACCAGGATCCTTCCGGTTGGGGCGGGATCATGTCCCGCTACTTCATGTCGGCCTGGGTACCCGAGGAACAAGAAGGGAACACCTTCTACGCCCGGGCTTCCAACGATGGCCTGTTCGCGGGCTATACGGCGCCGTTTCCGCAAGTGGCCGAGGGTGAGGAATCCTCGGTCCGTCAGTTCCTGTTCATCGGCCCCAAGGACCAGGGCATCCTGGAGCAGGTGGGTGAGAACCGAAACCTGCGGCGGTCCGTGGACTACGGCATTCTGTCCTTCCTGGCCGTGCCGCTGTTCGAGGTCCTGCGGTTCTTCCATGGACTGGTAGGCAACTACGGTCTGGCCATCATCCTGGTGGTCCTGGTGATCAAGATCGTATTCTATCCGCTGTTCACCATGAGCTACCGGGCCATGGCCAAGATGCGGAAGGTGCAGCCAGAGCTGCAGCGGCTGCGGGAGCAGTACGGGGACGATCGCCAGAAGCTCAACGAGGAGATGATGCGCCTGTACCGGGAGGAGAAGGTGAATCCCCTCGGCGGGTGCCTGCCCATCCTGGTGCAGATTCCGGTCTTCATTAGCCTGTACTGGGTGCTCCTGGAAAGCGTCGAGATCCGCCACGAGCCCTTCATGTTGTGGATCACCGACCTCACCAGCCAGGATCCTTACTACGTACTGCCCATCCTCATGGGCGCCTCCATGGTGGTGCAGCAGCTTCTGAATCCGGCGCCCCTGGATCCCATCCAGAAGAAGGTGATGCTGGCGCTGCCCGTGGTCTTTACCGTCTTCTTCATGCAATTCCCGGCCGGCCTGGTCCTCTACTGGCTGTCCAACAACCTCCTGTCGATCGCGCAGCAATGGTGGGTGATGCGGAAGATCACATAGCGGGCCGGACCATTGCCGCCATCGCCTCGCCCCCGGGGCGGGGCGGGGTGGGGGTGGTCCGCGTCTCCGGTCCCGCGGCCCGGGCCATCGGGCTGAGGGTATCCGGGCGCCGGGACCTGGAGCCGCGCTATTGCCACTTCGCCACATTCCGGGATTCCCGCGGCGAGCCTCTGGATCAGGGGCTCGTCGTTTTCTTTCCGGGTCCCCGGTCGTTCACCGGCGAGGACGTTGTGGAGCTGCACGGCCACGGCGGGCCGGCCGTTCTGAACGGGATCCTCCAGGCCGCCTACGACGCCGGGGCCGTGCCCGCCGAGGCGGGGGAGTTCACGCGGCAGGCCTTTCTGAACGGCCGCATGGATCTGTCCCAGGCCGAGGCGGTGGCGGAGCTTATCGAGGCCGATTCCCTGGCGGGGGCGCGGGCCGCCTTGCGGTCCCTGGAAGGGGAGCTCGGCCGGCAGGTGGAGCAGCTGGCCGAGGAGCTGGCGGATCTGCGGGTGTTCGTCGAGGGGGCCCTGGACTTTCCCGACGAGGACGTGGACTTCCTGGCCACGGGAGATCTCCGTGGGCGGCTCGCTGGGATTCGGGAGCGGTTCACCCGGTTGCGCCGACGCGCCTCCACAGGGGTGCGCCTGTCGGAAGGATTCCTGGTGGTCCTCGCAGGACGCCCCAATGCCGGCAAATCCAGCCTGCTTAACCGCCTCGCCGGTAGGGATTCCGCCATTGTCACCGAGCGTGCCGGCACCACGCGGGACGTCTTGCGGGAGAAGGTTGCCCTGGAAGGGTTCCACGTGGAACTTGCCGACACGGCCGGGCTCCGAGAGACTGAGGATCCCGTGGAGCGGGAGGGGGTACGGCGGGCCCGGGAGCTTGTGGAACGGGCCGACTTGGTCCTCTTTCTGGTGGACAGCCAGCAGGGCTGGACCCCGGGTGACGCCCGGGAATGGGACCGTCTGCCGGAGGACCGGCGGGTGGCCCTTTGGACGAAGGCGGATCTCGCCCCCTCCGGCGGGCAGCCGGCCGTCTCCACTACGGGAGAACCGGGGATCGCCCCCCTGGAAGACCTGCTGCGCAGCCGCCTTTCCCTCCAGGGCGGCGGCGATGCCCTGGGGGCGCGCCAACGGCACCTGGAGATCCTGGACCGGGTGGGAAGGGAAATGGCCAACGCGGCGGAGACCCTGGACCACTACGGCAGCGGCGATCTGGTGGCCCAGGACCTGCGGCGCGCCCACGCCGCCCTGGGGGAGATCACTGGGCGGGTCCACTCCGACGACCTCCTTGGGCGGATCTTCGCGACCTTTTGCATCGGGAAATAGCCATGGAACCTTACGACGTCCTGGTAGTCGGCGGCGGCCACGCGGGCACGGAGGCCGCGGCGGCCGCGGCGCGTATGGGGGTGCGAACCCTGCTGGTTACGCAGAACCTCGATACCATCGGCCAGATGGCGTGCAATCCCGCCATCGGGGGGCTCGGCAAGTCCCACCTCGTTCGCGAGGTGGACGCCCTTGACGGCATCATGGGGCGGGCGGCCGACCGGGCTGCCATCCAAGTGCGGGTTCTCAATCGGCGCAAGGGGCCGGCCGTACGTGCCACCCGGGCGCAGGCGGATCGCCTAGCCTACCGACGGGCGGTTCAGGAGGCGCTGTTCGCCCACCCGGGCCTGGAGCTTCTCCAAGGGAATGTGGAACAGCTGTGGCTGGACGGCGGACGGGTCCGGGGAATCATCCTCGCCGGGGACCATCGGCTCGAGGCGCGGAACGTGGTCCTGACCACCGGAACCTTCCTGGCGGGGCGCGTGCACATGGGCTCGGAGCAGTATTTGGCCGGGCGGGCCGGTGAGGCCCCCTCCATCGGGCTCGCCGAATGGCTCCGGTCGCAGGGGTTCCACGTGGAACGCCTGAAAACCGGTACCCCCCCACGCCTCGACGGGCGCTCCATCGACTGGGAGCGGGTCACTCCCCAACCGGGGGCGGAGCCCCTGCCGCGCATTTCCTTCCTGCCGCCGGTGGATCGTCTCCGACAGGTCCCCTGCCACCTTACCCATACGACGCCCGCGACCCACCGGGTAGTCGAGGAGGCCCTCGGGGAATCGCCCATTTATTCCGGGACCATCGAGAGCGCGGGTCCGCGCTACTGCCCTTCCATCGAGGACAAGGTGGTACGGTTCGCCGACCGGGATGCGCACACCGTGTTCCTGGAGCCGGAGGGCCTCCATACCCCGGAGGTCTATCCCAACGGCATCTCCACATCCCTGCCGCGGAGGGCGCAAAAGGAGCTGGTGGCCACCATCCCCGGCCTGGAACAGGCCCGTATCACCCGGTACGGCTACGCCATCGAGTACGACTATCTCGATCCCCGTCAACTGGAGCCCACCCTCCAATTGCGCGAGGTGGCGGGACTTTATCTGGCGGGACAGATCAACGGCACCACCGGGTACGAGGAGGCCGCGGCCCAGGGGCTGCTCGCCGCCACCAACGCGGCCCTCGCCGCCCGGGAACGGTCCCCCTGGTACCCCGGTCGGGAGGAGGCCTACCTCGGGGTGCTGATCGACGATCTGGTTACCCGCGGGGTGGACGAGCCGTATCGCATGCTCACCTCCCGCGCGGAGCACCGCCTCCTCCTGCGGGAGGACAACGCCGACGACCGGCTGACTCCCATCGGGCGGGAGCTCGGTCTGGTGGGGGAGGAGCGCTGGGCGCAGTTCAGTGAGACCAGCGCGGCCCTCCGGGAGTTGATGGAAGAGCTGGAGACCGTCCGGTTGGACCCACAGCAGGTGGAGCCAGAGCGGGCCGAGGAACTGCTCGGTGGCCCTTTCTCCAAGGGGGGCTCCCTGGCGGACCTCCTGCGCCGCCCGGAGGTGGGCCTGGAGGCTGTGGCCGTCCTCGCCGGCTACGATGACCTCCGGGAATACCCGGAGGAAGTCCGACAGCGGGCGGAGATCGAGGTGAAGTACGCGGGTTACATCGAGCGGGACCAGGCCCAGACCCGGCGTCTGGAGGCGGAAATGGACCGGCCCATCCCCGACGGGTTGGAATTCGCCGAGGTGCGCGGGCTCTCCAACGAGGTGGTGCAGCGCCTGGAGGCCGCCCGGCCGCGCACCCTGGGGCAGGCGGCGAACGTCCAGGGCGTGACTCCCGCCGCTTTGTCCCTCCTGCTAGTGCACAGCAAGCGGCGGGCGGGCTAGCGAAAAGCCTTGGCCTGCCTCACGGGCGAAGGGTATCCTACCCCCGTTCGTGATGCCCTGTTTCACGTGGAACCAAGGAGCGGGAATGGGCAAGGTAATTGCCGTGACCAACCAAAAAGGGGGGGTGGGGAAGACCACCACCTCGGTCAACCTGGCGGCCGCGCTGGCCGTTGGGGAGCAGCGGGTCCTGGTGGTGGATATCGACCCGCAGGGCAACGCCACCATGGGCCTTGGTTACGATAAAAAGGCCCAGGAAACCACCGTCTACCAGGTCCTTACGGGGGAGGTATCGGCCACCGAGGCCATCCTGACCCCCGCCGAGGGCAGCCAGGGAGGTCCGGACCTCATCCCGAGCAACAGCAACCTCTCCGGGGCCGAGATCGAGCTGGTGGATCAGGAAAACCGGGAGCGGCGCCTGCGGCGGGCCCTGTCGGAGGTCCAGGACCAGTACGATTACATCCTCATTGATTGCCCCCCCTCCTTGAACCTGCTCACGGTTAACGCCTTGGTTGCGGCGCACAGCGCCTTGATCCCCATCCAGTGCGAGTACTACGCCCTGGAGGGCCTCTCCCAGCTCATGGACGTCATCCAGCGCATCCGGCGCAAGGCCAACCCCGAGCTCCGCATCGAGGGGCTCCTTCTGACCATGTACGACAGCCGCAACAACCTCGCCAACCAGGTCTCTGAAGAGGTGCGGGAGCATTTCGGCCGCAAGGTCTACGAGACCACCATTCCCCGCAATGTGCGCCTGGGGGAGGCGCCCAGCTTCGGCATGCCGGTGATCTACTACGACGCCCTGTGCCGGGGATCGGAGTCCTACCTGGACCTGGCCCATGAGCTCATGGACGCCGGGGTGCCGGCATGAGCAAGCGCCGTTTGGGCCGGGGCCTGGATTCCCTCCTGGGGGACGACTTCCAGGAGGTGCCCGAAACGGGAGAGACCGAGGTCAAATGGGTGCCGGTGGACATGATCCGTCCCGGCACCTACCAGCCGCGCAAGCAGATGAAGGACGAGGCCCTCCGGGAGCTGGCGGAGTCCATTCGCAGCCAGGGGATCGTCCAGCCCCTGGTGGTGCGCCGACGGGAGGCGGGCGGCGAGTACGAGCTGATCGCCGGGGAGCGCCGCTGGCGGGCGGCCCAGCTGGCCGGGTTCGAGAGCGTGCCGGCCATGGTCCGTACCCTGGCCGACGAGCAGGCCCTGGAGATCGCCCTCATCGAGAACATCCAGCGGGAGGAGCTGAACCCGGTGGAAGAGGCGCGGGCCTTCGAGCGCCTGGTCACCGAGTTCGACATGACCCACGAGGCCATCGCCGAGCAGGTGGGCCGCAACCGCGCCACCATCTCCAATGCCCTGCGCCTGTTGCGGTTGCCCGAGCCGGTGCACCGGGCTCTGGAGGAAGGCACCCTGCGCATGGGGCACGCCCGGGCCTTGCTCGCCCTGGAGGGCCACGAGCGCCTGGGGGAAGTGGCCCAGGAAGTGATTCAGAAGGGCATGTCGGTCCGTGCCACCGAAGACCGCGTACGAAAGGCGATCCAGGAGGCGGAGGCCGGGGAAGGGCAGGAGACGGGTCCCGGTGGGGCCGTGCGCAAGGACCCGGACATCGAGCGGCTGGAGCAGGACCTCGGCGAGCGCCTGGCCACCCGGGTACGGATCACCCAGCGCAAGAACCGGGGCAAGCTCGAGATCGAGTACACCTCCGTGGACGAGCTGGAGGATATCGTTGCCCGCATCCGCCCTGAGCCCCGCGATTGACTAACAAGCCGCACTCCCTTAGTATCGCCGCCACCTGAAAGCGGAACGATTCCAATCCGATCGGGGTCGGCCCCGCCCTGCCCGCGCGCAGCCCGGGCAGGACGAGGCCGAAATTGTTTGCGGCCATTGTCCACCCCGAGCGCGCACCCGACGGATTTAAGGGTCCCTTGGACCAGCAACGAGACCTGATCAACCAGACCGGCCGGGTAATCGCCCGCCAGATCGTAACGGTGGCGGCGGTGGCGGCCCTGGCCTGGTACCTGGGCCGCCCGGACATGGCCAAGGGTCTGGCCTACGGCGGCGGCCTGGCGGCCCTGCTGGCCGCCATGCTGTCCGCCAGCCTCCAGCGGGCGGCGGACCACGCCGGGAACGGCGGTGCCCGGATCCTCTACCGGGGGGCCGTGGAGCGCTTCGTGCTCGTGGGGGTGGCGGTAATCCTCGCGGCGGGGGTCTGGGAACTGCACATTGGCGGGGTGATCGGGGGTCTGATCGTCGCCCACGTCGTCAGCTTCATCGAAGCGGCCCGCCTGTACGGGCCGCGGCGAAACACCGAATGATTTCCGGGATAGGGGAGCAACCGTGAGCAGCGGCAACGAGAACGCGGCCCAGGGCGGGGAAGCCCACGGCGACTACATCCAGCACCACATCACCAACTGGACCTTCGGCGAAGGGTTCTGGGCGATCAACCTGGACACCATGATCATGTCGATCTTCTGCGGCGTGGTCATTCTCCTGTTCGGGGCCTACATCAAGAACCGCGTCACCGAAGGGGTGCCCCAAGGCAGCCAGAACTTCATGGAAATGGTGGTGGAGTTCGTCAACAAGAACGTGGAAGACAACTTCCCCGGGCACAATCCCATCGTTGCCCCCATCGCCATCACCGTGTTCCTGTGGATCTTCCTGATGAACTTCTTCGACATCGTTCCGGTGGACCTGATCCCCGGGATGGTGGAGGCCATGGGTGCGGATTATTTCCGGGCGGTGGCCACCGCGGACCTGAACGTCCCCATGGGTATGGCCCTGGTGATCTTCATTCTCACCATCTTTTACAGCTTCAAGACCAAGGGCGGCGAATTCGCCATGGAGTTCGTCACCCACCCCTTCGGAAAGTGGCTCGCCCCCATCAACATCATAATGAAGGCGGTGGAGGAGCTGGCGAAGCCCCTTTCCCTGGGTCTGCGGCTGTTCGGCAACCTGTTCGCCGGGGAGCTCATCTACATCCTGATCGCCTTCCTGATCCCGTGGTGGCTCCACTGGCTGGGTGGTCTGCCCTGGACCATCTTCCACGTCCTGGTCATCGTGCTGCAGGCCTTCATCTTCATGGTCCTGAGCATCGTGTACCTGGCCATGGCCGTCTCGTCGGACCATTAACCGGTTTTTGTTTCCCACTCTTACAGCTCGCTAACTGCAGGAGGAATCGATGGAACCTGCCACCATCATCACCGCCGCTACCGCCATCGCCGTTGGAATCATCCTGGGTGCCGCCGGCCTGGGCTCCGCCCTCGGCTGGGGCATGATCACCTCCAAGGCCCTGGAGGGCATCGCCCGTCAGCCCGAGATGCGGCCCCAGCTGCTGACCAACACCTTCATCTTCGCCGGCCTGATGGAGTCCTTCCCGTTCATCGTGCTGGCGCTGGCCCTGTGGTTCGTCTTCGCCAACCCGTTCCTCGGCTAAGCGACGGGCCAGGCTACCGGGCGGCGTGAGGCCGCCCGGCCCCGAATTTCGGGACCAACCATAGGGGAAAGACCTTGAATCTGAATCTGACCCTGATCGGCCAGGCGATCACCTTCGTGGTCTTCATCTGGCTGTTCCAGCGGTATGTCTACGCCCCCATCAACGCGGCCCTGGTCAACCGGCAGAAGAAGATCCAGGAAGGCCTCGAGGCCGCCGAGCGGGGCGAGAAGGAGCAGGAGCTCGCCGAGAAGCGCGCCAAGGAAACCATCGCCGAGGCCAAGGAGAAGGCCCAGGAGATGGTGAGCGCGGCCGAGCGCCGGGCCAACGAGATCCGCGAGGAGGCCGCCGGTGAGGCTCGTCAGGAGGCCGAGCGAATCCTGGCCAATGCCCGGGAAGAGGCCGAGCAGGAAATGAACCGGGCGCGGCAAGAGCTGACCCAGCGGGTCGCGGACCTGGCGGTGGAAGGCGCCGAGAAGATCCTCGAGCGGGAAATCGACGCGAGCGCCCATTCCGAGGTCCTGGACCGCGTGGTGCAGCGCCTGTAAGGAGGGCCCCATGGCTGACGCCAATACCATCGCCCGGCCCTACGCGGAGGCGATCTTCGAGCTGGCCCAAAGCAAGGGAACCTTCGCGGAGTGGGAGGATACCCTTACCCTCCTGGCCGCGATCGCCGAGGATCCCAGCATGCGGCGCATGCTGGGCAACCCCAAGGTGAGCCAGGAGCGCCAGGAAGAGGTGTTCCGCTCGGTGGCGGGCGACCGCCTGGACGCGGCGAGCAACCGCCTTCTCGACACCTTGTTCGCCAACGACCGAGTGGCCTTTCTCCCCGACATCCTGGAGATCTACCGGGACTTGCGGCGCAGCGCCGAAGGCGAGGTCCACGCGGAGGTGACGGCCGCCGCGCCCCTCGACGAGGAGGCGGAAAAGGCCATTGCCAGCCAGCTGGAGAAGCGCTTTGGTAAGAAGGTTAGCGTGGAAAGCCGGGTGGACGAGTCGCTCATGGCGGGGCTGGTGATCCGCGCGGGGGACCTGGTGATCGACGGCTCCGTCCGGGGCGGGCTGGAACAGCTCCGTAACCAATTGAAAGCCTGAACAGGCCGCGAGGATAGGGGATCTGACGGTGCAACTGAACACCTCGGAAATCAGCGAACTCATTCGCAAGCAGATCGAGGGCTTCGAGCAGGACCTCGAAGCCCGCAGCGAAGGCACGGTGGTGGCCGTCCAGGACGGTATCATCAAGGCCCACGGCATCGAGGACGTCATGCAGGGGGAGATGCTCGAATTCCCCAACAACACCTACGGCATGGCGCTGAACCTCGAGCACGACGCGGTGGGCGGCGTGGTCCTCGGCGACTACACCCACATCCGCGAAGGGGACACGGTGAAGGCCACCGGCCGGATCATGGAGGTCCCCGTGGGCGAGAACATGGTGGGCCGCGTGGTGAACCCCCTCGGTCAGCCCATCGACGGCAAGGGCCCCATCGAGGCGGCCGCCCACGAGCCCATCGAGAAGATCGCCCCTGGCGTGATCGCCCGGGAGGGCGTGGACCAGCCGCTGCAGACCGGCATCAAGGCCCTCGACGCCATGGTGCCAGTGGGCCGGGGTCAGCGGGAGCTGATCATCGGCGACCGCCAGACCGGCAAGACCGCGGTGGCGGTGGACACCATCATCAACCAGAAGGGCACCGGGGTAACCTGCATCTACGTCGCCGTGGGCCAGAAGGCCTCCTCGGTGGCGCAGGTGGTGGCCAAGCTGGAGGAAGAGGGCGCCATGGACCACACCATCGTGGTCGCGGCGAACGCCTCCGAGTCCGCCACCATGCAGTACATCGCCCCCTACGCCGGCTGCTCCATGGGCGAGTACTTCCGCGACCGCGGCCAGGACGCCCTGATCGTCTACGATGACCTCACCAAGCAGGCCTGGGCCTACCGGCAGGTCTCCCTGCTGCTGCGGCGCCCGCCCGGCCGTGAGGCCTACCCCGGCGACATCTTCTACCTCCACAGCCGCCTGCTGGAGCGCGCCGCCCGGGTCAACGCCGATTTCGTCGAGCACAAGACGGGTGGCGAGGTGAAGGGCCAGACCGGCTCCCTGACCGCCCTGCCGGTGATCGAGACCCAGGCCGGCGACGTGTCCGCCTTCGTGCCCACCAACGTGATCTCCATCACCGACGGGCAGATCTACCTGGAGTCGGATCTGTTCAACTCCGGCATCCGGCCCGCCATCAACGCCGGCCTCTCCGTGTCCCGTGTGGGCGGGTCCGCCCAAACCGGCCTCATCAAGAAGCTGGCCGGCGGAATCCGGACCGACCTGGCGCAGTATCGGGAGCTGGCGGCCTTCGCCCAGTTCGCCTCCGACCTGGACGAGGCCACCCGGAACCAGATCGAGCGCGGCAAGCGCGTCACCGAGCTCATGAAGCAGGGGCAGTACAAGCCGCTGTCCGTGCCCGAGATGGCCACCTCCCTGTTCGCCGCCAACGAGGGCTACCTCGACGACGTCGACGTGGAGAAGGTGGTGGATTTCGAGAAGGCCCTGCATGAGTACATGCACTCCCAGCAGAAGGACCTGCTGGACAAGATGGCCAGCGAGCTCAAGCTGACCGACGAGATCCAGTCCGGGCTGCACAGTGCGCTGAAGGACTTCAAGGAGAAGCACGCCTACTAAGGCGCGCGATAACGATCGGAGAGCGGGATGCCGAGCTCCAAGGAAATCAAGAAGCAGATCGGCTCCGTCGAGAACACGAAGAAGATCACTTCGGCGATGGAGATGGTCGCGGCCTCCAAGATGCGCAAGGCGGAGGCCCGGATGCACGCCACCCGGCCGTACGCCGAGAAGATGCGGCAGGTGATCGGCCACATCGGCAAGGCCCATCCCGAGTACACCCACCCGTTCATGGAGGAGCGGGAGGTGAAGAACGCCGGGATCATCGTGGTCACCTCCGACCGCGGCCTGTGCGGTGGCCTCAACACCAACGCCCTGCGGGAGACGGTGAACCTGATGGAGGATCTCCAGAGCCAGGGGATCAACTATCAGGTCACGGCCATCGGCAAGAAGAGCCTCCCCCTCCTCAACCGGCTGGGGGTGGACATCATGGCCGAGCGGTCCGAGCTGGGCGATGCGCCGGAGGTCACCGACATCGCCGGGGCCGCCAAGGTGGTGATGGACGCCTACATGGCAGGGAGCCTGGACCGGGTCTACCTGGTGTACAACGAATTCGTGAACACCATGACCCAGAAGGTCCAGGCCGAGCAGATCCTGCCCATAACCAACCTGACCGAGCCGGACGAGCTCCACTGGGACTACATCTACGAGCCGGAGCCGCAGGAGGTCATCGACGGCCTCATGCAGCGCTACGTGGAGTCCCTGGTCTTCCACGGCCTGGTGGAGAACATCGCCTCCGAGCAGGCGGCTCGGATGGTGGCCATGAAGAGCGCTTCGGACAATGCCGAGGACCTCATCGAGGACCTTAAGCTGTCCTACAACAAGGCGCGTCAGGCGGCCATCACGGCGGAGCTGGCGGAGATCACATCCGGCGCGGCGGCCCTGGAGGGCTAGTCCGGCCGCGGCCACCCCGGCCGAGGTAGCCGGTCGGAAAGACCACGGGGCGGCGCCGAAGGCGGCGACCGAATTCCCAAGCTAGAGGAAGCGGGCACGAAAATGAGCGAATCCACTGGAACTGGCAAGATCGTCCAGATCATCGGCCCGGTGGTGGACGTGGACTTCGAGCAGGGCGACATGCCCGAGGTCTACGACGCCCTGGAGCTGGTGGACGGGGACCTGGTCCTCGAGGCCCAGCAGCACACCGGCGACAAGACCGTGCGCTGCATCGCCATGGGCTCCACCGACGGCCTCAAGCGCGGCATGGAAGTGAAGGGCACCGGCGCCCCGATCACCGTCCCGGTGGGGGAGAAGACCCTGGGCCGCATGATGGACGTCCTGGGCAACCCCATCGACGAAGCGGGCGACGTCCCCCACGACGAGACCGCCCCCATCCACGCCAAGCCGCCGGCCTACGAGGAGCTCTCCTCCACCGCCGACATCCTGGAGACGGGCATCAAGGTGATCGACCTGATGTGCCCCTTCGCCCGGGGCGGCAAGGTCGGCCTGTTCGGCGGCGCCGGCGTGGGCAAGACCGTGAACATGATGGAGCTGATCCGGAACATCGCCATCGAGCACTCCGGCTACTCCGTGTTCGCGGGCGTGGGCGAGCGCACCCGCGAGGGCAACGACTTCTACTACGAGATGAAGGAGTCGGAGGTCCTCGACAAGGTGTCGCTGGTCTACGGCCAGATGAACGAGCCGCCGGGGAACCGCCTGCGCGTGGCACTGACCGGCCTGACCATCGCGGAGAAGTTCCGGGACGAGGGCCGCGACGTGCTGATGTTCATCGACAACATCTACCGCTACTCCCTGGCCGGTAACGAGGTGTCCGCGCTGCTGGGCCGCATGCCTTCCGCGGTGGGCTACCAGCCGACCCTGGCCGAGGAGATGGGCGTCCTGCAGGAGCGCATCACCACCACCAAGACCGGGTCCATCACCTCGGTGCAGGCGGTGTACGTGCCCGCGGACGACCTCACCGACCCCGCGCCGGCCACCACCTTCGCCCACCTGGACGCCACCGTGGTGCTCGCCCGCTCCATCGCCGAGCTGGGCATCTACCCGGCCGTGGACCCGCTGGACTCCACCAGCCGCCAGCTGGACCCGCAGGTCATCGGCCAGGACCACTACGACACGGCCCGCCGGGTGCAGCAGGTGCTGCAGCGGTACAAGGAGCTCCAGGACATCATCGCCATTCTGGGCATGGACGAGCTTTCCGAGGAGGACAAGCTCATCGTGGCCCGGGCGCGGAAGATCCAGCGGTTCCTGTCCCAGCCCTTCTTCGTGGCCGAGGTCTTCACGGGCGCGCCCGGCAAGTACGTGCCGCTGTCCGAGACCATCCGCGGCTTCAAGGGCATCGTCGACGGCGAGTACGACGAGCTGCCGGAGCAGGCCTTCTACATGGTCGGCACCATCGATGAGGCGGTGGAGAAGGCCAACTCCCTGAAGAAGGCCAGCTGAGCCACGGCCCGGACGGATCGGCGGGGGTTGTCCGCCCCCGCCGCGAACGGGCTATATTGAGTAGGGGAGAGAGGGCATCATGGGAATGACCATCCACGTGGATGTTGTTAGCGCCGACCGGGAGATCTATTCCGGCACCAGCGAGATGGTGGTCGCCCCCGCCGAGATGGGCGAGGTGGGCATCATGCCCGGCCACTCCGCCTTCATCACCCGGCTGGTACCCGGGGAGGTGCGGATCCAGCACGAGGGCCGCGACGAGGAGGTGCTCTTCGTCTCGGGCGGCTACCTCGAGGTCCAGCCCTCGGTGGTGACCGTGCTGGCGGATACGGCGGAGCGGGCCCCGGACATCGACGCGGCGGAGGCCGAAGCGGCCCAGCGCCGGGCGGAGAAGGCCCTGGAGGAGCAGACCTCCGACATGGAGCTGGCCCGCGCCAAGGCCGAGCTGGCCGAGGCGGCGGCCCGTCTCCGGGTCTATCGCCGGCACCGCGAGCGCGCCGGGGTGTGAGGGCGCTTGCCACGGCTGCGCTGACGACCCGCCGGTTCGTATCGTCGGAGCAGGGGGCGGCCTTCGGGCCGCCCCCTTGTTGTTTGGAGGGTTTGAAGCCTTGAACTTGACCGTTGTCATCCTCGCCGCGGGACAGGGCACCCGTATGCGCTCGGCACGCCCCAAGGTGCTGCACGAGGTGGGCGGGCGCCCCATGGTGGGGCACGTTCTGGACGCCGCCCGTTCCTTGTCCCCGCAGCGCATCCGGCTGGTGGTCGGCCACGGCGCGGAGGAAGTGCGGGACCGCGTAGGGGCCCCGGACGTGGAGCTGGTGGAGCAGGAGGAGCAGTTGGGCACCGGCCACGCCGTACAGTGCGCCGGGCCCGAGTTCGCCGACTCCGACTGGGTGCTGGTGCTGAACGGGGACGTCCCTTTGCTGCGCGGGGAGACCCTCCGGTCCTGGGCCGAAGCCCTTGCCGGCTCCAGCCACGACCTGGGCATCCTGACCACCCACCCCGTGGATCCCACCGGCTACGGACGCGTCCTCCGCGACGACCAGGGACGGGTCACGGGCATCCGCGAGGAGAAGGACGCCACCCCCGAGGAGCGTTCCATCGGCGAGGTGTTTACCGGTACGCTGGCGGTCAGGGGGGAGCGCCTCGGCCCCTGGCTGGCGTCCCTGTCCGCCGACAACGCCCAGGGGGAGTACTACCTTACCGACGTGGTGGCCCTGGCGGCCGCGGCCGGCGGGGTACTCGCCCACCGTGTCCCGGATCCGGGGGAGGTGCAGGGGGTGAACAACCGCAGGCACCTGGCCGCGGTGGAAGCGGCCTTCCAGGAGCGGACGGCGGCCGCCCTCATGGAGGCGGGGGTGACGCTGCGGGACCCCGCCCGGACGGCGGTCTACGGCAAGGTCCATCCGGCGACCGACGTGGTGGTGGACCCGGGCTGCCAGTTCGAGGGGGAGGTGACCCTGGGCGCCGGGGCCCACATCGGTCCCGGATGTGTCCTGCGGGACTGCGCCATCGGCGAGGGCGCCCGGGTGGAGGCCAACAGCCACATCGAGGGGGCGACGGTGGGCCCCGGCGCCGCCGTGGGCCCCTTCGCCCGGCTGCGATCGGGCACGGTGCTTGAGGACGGCAGCAAGGTGGGCAACTTCGTGGAGGTGAAGAAGGCCCGCCTGGGCCCCGGGGTCAAGGCCAACCACCTCTCCTACGTGGGCGACGCCGAGGTGGGGGAGGGCGCCAACCTCGGCGCCGGGACCATCACCTGCAATTACGACGGCCACCGCAAGCACACCACCACCATCGGCGCGGGGGCCTTCATCGGCTCCGCGGTGCAGCTGGTGGCCCCGGTGAGCGTGGGGGAGGGGGCCACCATCGGCGCTGGCTCCACCATCACCAAGGACGCCCCGGCCGGGGCCCTGACCCTGTCCCGGGCCAAGCAGCTTACCCGCCACGACTGGAAGCGCCCCGAGGAGCGGGCCAAGGAGGAGCAGGACTAGATGTGCGGGATAATTGGCGGAGTGGGCGAGCGCAACATGGTCCCGGTGCTCCTGGAGGGGCTCTCCCGCCTGGAGTACCGGGGCTACGACAGTGCGGGCCTGGTGGTGCTCGGCGGCGGCGGCATGACCCGCCGCCGCCGGGAGGGCAAGGTCTCGGCCCTGGAGGAGGAGGTGGAAGCCGAGGGGATCCGCGGCCACACCGGCATCGCCCACACCCGCTGGGCCACCCACGGCAGCCCCTCCGCCGAGAATGCCCACCCGCACGTGGCCGGCGACCGGGTGGCCGTGGTCCACAACGGCATCATCGAGAACCACGGCGAGCTCCGGGCGGAGCTGGAGGCGGAGGGCTACGTCCTCACCTCCCAAACCGACACCGAGACCATCCCCTGCCTCATCCACCGCGAGCTGACCCGGGGAAGCGATCTCTTTGGCGCCCTCCGGGAGGTGGCCCGGCGCCTCCAGGGCGCCTACGCCCTGGCGGTGGTGGACGCCGAGGACCCCGGCCGCATCGTGGGCGCCCGCAAGGGCAGCCCGCTGCTGCTGGGCGTGGGGGTGGGTGAGCACTTCCTTGCCTCGGACGCCGCCGCCCTGGTGCCGGTGACCCAGGAGCTGGTGGATCTGGCCGACGGCGATTTCGTGGAGCTCACCCGCGACGGCTTCACGGTGACGGATCTGGACGGCCACCCCCAGCACCGCGAGGTGCGCACCTCCCACATCCGCGTGGACCAGGTGGAGCGCGGCCAGTACCGCCACTTCATGCAGAAGGAGATCTTCGAGCAGCCGTCGGCGGTGGCCGAGACCCTGGAGGGGCGCATCGAGCGGCCGGACTGGGGGCTGGACGACATCGCCGACGGCCTCGCCGATACCTGGTCCGGGGTGGAGGAAGTGCTGATCCTGGCCTGCGGCACCAGCTACCACGCCGCCCAGGTGGCGCGCTACTGGATGGAGGCCCACGCCGGCCTGCCCACCGCCGTGGAGGTGGCCTCGGAGTTCCGCTACCGGGACCCGGTGGTGCGCCCGGGCACGGCCATTATCGCCATCTCCCAGAGCGGCGAGACCGCCGATACCCTGGCCGCGGTGCGCGAGCTGCGCCGCCACGGCCACGGCCCGGTGCTTGCCATCTGCAACGTGCGGGAGAGCTCCCTGGACCGGGAGGCGGATACCACCCTGTACACCGAGGCGGGGCCGGAGATCGGCGTCGCCTCCACCAAGGCCTTTACCACCCAGCTCACCGTGCTGGCCCTGCTCACCGCGGCGGCGAGCCAGTCCAGCCGGGGCGCCGCCTGGCAGGATCCGGCGGTCTGGCGCGAGGAGCTGCGGGCCCTGCCGCGCCGCATCCACGGCGCCCTGGAGCTGGACGAGTCCATGCGCCGCGTGGCGGCCGGCCTCTTGGGGCGGGAGCACGCCCTGTTCCTGGGCCGGGGTCCCTTCTACCCCATCGCCATGGAGGGGGCCCTGAAGCTCAAGGAGATCAGCTACATCCACGCCGAGTCCTACCCGGCCGGCGAGCTCAAGCACGGCCCCCTGGCGCTGGTGGACGAGGACATGCCGGTGTTCGTCCTCGCCCCCAACAACCAGCTCCTCGACAAGGTGCTGTCCAACCTCGAGGAGGTGCGCACCCGCGGCGGCGACGTGGTGGTGCTCACCGAGCCCGGTCAGGGCCCGGCCAGCGGGGAGGGTCTGGAGGTGGTGGAGCTGCCGGATCCGGGCGCGCTCCTCGCCCCGGTTCTGTACACCATCCCCCTCCAGCTGCTCGCCTACCACACCGCGGTCCTCAAGGGCACGGACGTGGACCAGCCCCGCAACCTGGCCAAATCGGTGACCGTGGAGTAGCCTGCCCGGAAACGGCGCGCCCCCAGGGGCAAACCCGGCGAGGACCATGGACCTCCCCCACCTCCTGCGGACCTGGACCCGGCACTGGAGCCTGCGGCTCATGGCGTTGGGGGTGGTCGTGGGGGTGCTGGCGGGGGCGGTGGTCCTCCTGTTCCGCGTCGCCATCGCCCAGGCCACGGAGTGGTTCACCCTGGGGGCCGGCTTCGCCGGCCTCCCCGCCTGGGCGCGCCTGCTGCTGCCCGCCGCCGGGGGCCTGGCGGTGGGCCTGCTGGCCGCCTACGCCTTCCCCCGCCACGCCGATGTGGGGGTCAGCCGCGTGCTGGAGCGGGTGGCCTACGGCGCCAGCCAGCTGGGGGCCCGCAGCGCCATCGCCCAGTTCCTCTTCGGTACCCTGGCCATCGGCTCGGGACACTCCGTGGGCCGGGAGGGCCCGTCCATCCACATGGGCGCCGCCATCGGCTCCCTGGTGGGCCAGCGGTTCGGGGTGGATCCCGAGTACCTGCGCATCCTGGTGGCGGCCGGGGCCGCCGGGGCCTTCGCCGGCGCCCTGAACATCCCCCTGGCCGGGGTGGTCTTCGCCCTGGAGGTGATCCTGGGCGAGTACACCCTGATCCTGTTCGCGCCCGTGGTGGTGAGCGCAGTGCTGGCCACCGTGGTCGCCCAGGCCGGGGCAGGCGGGGCGGTGACCTTCGAGGTGCCGCAGATCGCCACCCACTCCCTGGTCTACCTGCCCCTGGATTGGGGCATCGGCCTGGGGGCGGCCCTGGTCTCCTTCCTGCTCATCCGGGGGGTGGAGGGGATCTACCGCCTGGGCCGCTGGAGCCCCGTGCCCGCCTGGGCGCTGCCGGCGGTGGGCGGGCTGCTGGTGGGGGTGCTCGCCGTGCCGCTCCCGGAGGTGATGGGGGTCAGCTACGACACCCTGACCCGGGTCTTCACCGGCAATGTGCCCCTGCTGGCCCTGGCCCTGCTCCTGGTGGCCAAGCTGGCCGCCACCGCCGTGAGCCTGGGCTGCCAGTCCCGGGGCGGGGCCATCGGCCCCTCCCTGTTCATGGGCGCCCTCGTGGGCGCCCTGGTGGCGGAGCTTGCGGGGTACCTCCCCGGCGACCCCGGGGACACCGCCGTCTACGCCGTCATCGGCATGGCGGCGGGCATGGCGGCCATCCTCAACGCTCCCTTCAGCGCCATCGTGGCGGTGTTCGAGCTGGTGCAGAACCCGGCGGTGATCCTGCCGGTGATGCTGGCCACGGTGACCGCGGCGGTTACCTCCAGGGATTGGTTCAAGGCGCAGTCCATCTTCGCCTGGACCCTCCACCTGCGGGAGCTGTCCGAGCCCACGCTGCCCGAGGCGGGCCAGAAGTGCACCATCCCCGTGAACCGGGTCATGCTCCGGGACTACCGGGCCCTGCCGCGCCAAATAACCACCGAGGAACTGCGCGAAGCGCAGTCCGACTCGGGCCTCCAGGTGGTCTTCCCGGTGGAGGAGGCGGGCCGCTTCCTGGGGATCATGGATCTCATGGGCCTCCTGCAGGCCGGCCTGGAGGCCCCCGACGAGGAAGGCCGGGTGGACCTGGAGCCCTTCCTCCACCCCGCCGAGGACCTGCGCAACCTCTATCCCGGCGACGGGGCGGTGAAGGCCATGGACCTCATGGCCTCCTACGGACTGGAGGGTTTCCCCGTGCGCTCCCCCCGGGATACCGAGATCCTGGTGGGCCTGGTGAACCGGACGGACGTGGTGCGGTCCTGCTTGGAACAGATGCGAAACGCCGAAGGAAGGGAAGAGACCGAGCCCCATGCTTGAAGGCCTGAACGAGCAGCAGCAGGAGGCGGTGGCCCTGCCCGCCGGCCCCAACCTGATCCTGGCGGGAGCGGGCAGCGGCAAGACCCGCGTGCTCACCCACCGCATCGCCCACCTGGTGGGGCACCTGGGCGAGCCGCCCGGCTCCATCCTGGCCGTGACCTTCACCAACAAGGCCGCCCGGGAGATGCGTGAGCGGGTGGAGGAACTGCTCGGCATCAGCGTCGCCAACCTGTGGATCGGCACCTTCCACGGCCTGTGCCACCGCATCCTGCGTGCCCACGCCGCGGCCCTGGAGCTGCCCGGCGACTTCCAGATCCTCGACGCCGAGGACCAGAAGCGCATGGTGCGGCGGGTGATCCGCGAGGCCGGGGTGGACGAGAAGGCCTACGACCCCCGCCGGGTGCAGGGGGCCATCAACGCATCCAAGGAGGACGGCCTGACCCCCGCCGAGGTGGCGAGCCGGGGCGACGACGATCCCACCATCACGGACCTCTACCGCCGCTACCAGGCCACCCTCCACCAGGCCGGCCTGGTGGACTTCGGCGACCTGCTGCTGCGGACCCTGGAGCTGTTCCGCAAGCAGCCCGAGGTGGCCGCCCACTACCGCGAGCGCTTCCGCCACGTCCTGGTGGACGAGTTCCAGGACACCAATCGGGTGCAGCTGCTGTGGCTGCAGGCGCTGGTGGGGGAGGGCGACGACTTCTTCGCGGTGGGCGACGACGACCAGTCCATCTACGGCTGGCGCGGCGCGCGGGTGGACCACGTGCTGAACTTCCGCGACCACTACCCCGAGTGCAACGTGGTGCGCCTGGAGCGCAACTACCGCTCCACCCAGCCCATCCTCGCCGCCGCCAACGACGTGATCCGCCGCAACACGGGCCGCCTCGGCAAGGAGCTGTGGACGGACCGGGAGGCGGGCCAGCCGGTGGCCTGGCTGGCCGCGCCCACGGAGCGGGAGGAGGCCCAGTTCGTGGTCGGCGAGATCCGCCGCTGGGTGGAGGGGGGCCGGGCCCGGGCGGAATGCGCGGTGCTGTATCGGTCCCACGCCCAGTCCCGGCAGTTCGAGGAGGCCCTGCTCGGGGCCGGGCTGCCCTACCGGGTCTACGGCGGCATGCGCTTCTACGAGCGCGCCGAGATCAAGGACGCCCTGGCCTACCTGCGCCTGCTGCGCAACCGCGACGACGACGCCAGCTTCGACCGGGTGGTGAACCAGCCGGCCCGCGGGGTGGGGGAGAAGTCCCTGGCGGCGGTGCGCGAGGCCGCGAGCGGCGGCTCCCTCTGGCAGGGGGCGGAGAACGCCTTGGCGGGCGGGGCGGTGCGCGGCAAGGCGCGAACCGGCCTGGAGGCCTTCATGCGCCTCATCGACGATCTCACCGCCGCCTCCCGCAATCTGGAGCTGGGCGATCTGGTGGAACGGGTGCTCCGGGACACGGGGCTGGCCGAGGCCTGGGCGGCCAAGGGCGACGGCGACGCCGACAACCGCATCGAGAACCTGGAGGAGCTCATGAGCGCGGCGGAGCAGTTCGCCGCCGAGGAGGTCCCCGCCGACGAGGACGCCCTGTCCGCCTTCCTCGCCCACACCGCCCTGGAGGCCGGCGAGGGCCGCGCCGACCCCGAGGAGGACGCCGTGCAGCTCATGTCGCTGCACGCGGCCAAGGGCCTGGAGTTCCCGCGGGTCTTCCTCACCGGCATGGAGGAGGGTCTGTTCCCCCACTTCCGCACCCTCGACGACGAGGCGGCCCTGGAGGAGGAGCGCCGGCTCTGCTACGTGGGCATGACCCGCGCCATGGAGGAGCTGACCCTGACCATGGCGCGCCGTCGGCGCCTGTACGGGCGCGACCAGACCAATCCACCGTCGCGCTTCGTGGAGGAGATCGGCCCGGAGCGGCTCAACGACATCACCCCCCGACCGGCCGTGGAGGGCCCGGGGCTGGGAAGTGCGAAGGGCGGGAGCGGATTCCAGCCGGCGGAGAGGCGGGAGCCGCCGCCGTTCCCCCCCGGATCGGGTGTTCGGCATTCCCGCTTCGGCGCCGGGGTGGTCATGGCCTGCGAGGGCAGCGGCCCCAAGGCCCGGGTGCGGGTCTTCTTCCGCGACCTGGGCGAGGAGAAGTGGCTGATCGTGGAGTACGCGGGGCTGGAAAAGCTGGGTTAATTATTTTAGGTAGGAGTCCGATTATACCCGATCCGGGGATCATTGGACTTATATAAACGAATTAATTCGATTTCCTTTCGGTTAATTTCGTTTGTATCAAAGGACTCAAATAATATCTCTTTCTTTATGGTAAATTCGCGACGCTCCTCCCTGGTGAAATCCTGAGCTATTATATCGCTGTTTGCGCTACCAAAATAGTTTATGCTGTCTGTAAGGTCTTTACCGATGTAAATTTTGCCATTCGGGTAGGTTATTTTGTAGACAACTTTTAACGTTTTGGACGAAGTCAAGCCGTTTCAACCCTTGAGTCTTACTCCGCCGCCGCCTTCGGCCAGCCCACCCAGGCGTTCTGGGGCAGGTCGCGGCGGGCCTCCAGGATGGCGCGGAAGGTGTCCGGATCCTTGGTGGAGGTGAGCTCGCCGTCGCGGGGGTGGTGGTAGTCCCAGAGTCGGGACAGCCAGAAGCGCAGGGCGGCGCCGCGCAGCATCACCGGCCACAGGGCCTCCTCCACGCTGGTCAGGGGCCGCTCGGCGTGGTAGTTCTTCAGCAGCGCCCGGGTGCGGTAGGGGTTGAGAGTGCCGTCGGGGTGGATGCACCAGTCGTTGGCGACGATGGCCAGGTCAAAGGCCAGCACGTCGCTGCAGGCGTAGTAGAAGTCGATGACCCCGGTGAGCTCGTTGCCCTCGAACAGGGCGTTGTCGTGGAACAGGTCGGCGTGGATCACCCCGCGCGGTAGGTCCACCCGCCGGTTGTGGTACTGGTAGGTGAGCTCGTCCTGCAGCAGCCGCCACTCGTCCGGAGTCAGGTCCCCCTCCAGCGCCGCCGCCGTCTCCTGCCACCAGCCAGGTCCGCGCGGATTGTCCCGGCTGTCGGGGAAGCGCTGGCCGGCCCTGTGCATGCGCCCGAGCACCCGCCCCACCTCCGCGCAGTGCTCCACGCCGGGATAGTAAATGGTCCGGCCTGGCAGCTTGGTGACGATGGCGGCGGTCTTGCCCGCCAAACGCCGCAGGAAGCTGCCCTCGTCGTCGGGCACCGGCCGGGGCACGGGCAGGCCGTCGTTGGCGAGGAAGGCCATCAGGTTGAGGAAGAAGGGCAGGTCCTGCTCCGGCACCCGCTCGAACAGGGTGAGGATGTACTCCCCCCGGTCGGTGGTGAGGAAGTAGTTGGTGTTCTCCACGCCCTGGGAGATGCCCTGCAGGTCGCGGGCCTCGCCGATCTGGCGGAAGTGGGCGAGGAACTCGTCCAGCTGTTCGGGGGTGACGGAGGTATAAACCGACATCGACGTCTACGCGGGCCTCACCATTCGAAGATGGTCCATTGGGGTACGGTGATGTCCGGGCCGAGCTCGGAGAAGCGGTCGTCCCACTCGCCGTCGCCGTTGCGGTCGTACAGGTAGTAGGACGGCCCGATGGCGGGCTCCACCCGGATCATGTAGACCCGATCCTGGGCCTCGTACGCGGTGATGGTCGTCTCCCCGCGCTGGATGACGCGGACCTCGGGCTCCTCCTGGCCCGGGGCGATGCGCTGCTCGGGAGGCAGGTCCTCGATCTCCTCCTCGGAGTCCTGGGCCGCTGCGGGCAGCGCCAGCGCCAGTGCCAGGAGCGTGAGTAACCGTCGTGGGGAGTGCATGGCTCGGCCCTCCGGTGCCGGACGCGGGCCCACCCGTGGGCGGCGGTTGCCGGCATGTTACCAGGGAATTGGAGCCCGGGCGGCGGGGGGTTCAGAATTCCCGCGCCTCGCCCCCGGGCAGCTCGCCGCCGTGCTCCCGGCGGTAGAAGTCCAGGATCTCGCGGACCACCTCCTCGGGGTCGTCGCACACCATGAACAGCTCCAGGTCCTCGGCGCTGATGGTGCCGAAGCCCAACAGGGTCTCCCGGAACCAGTCGATGAGCCCCTCCCAGAAAGGCGAGCCCACCAGAATGGTGGGGAAGCGCCGGCTCTTGCCGGTCTGCTGCAGGGTCAGCGCCTCCACCAGCTCGTCCAGGGTGCCGAAGCCACCCGGCAGGACCACGTAGGCCGTGGCGTACTTGACGAACATGACCTTGCGGGCGAAGAAGTGGCGGAAGAACAGCTCCCGGGTCTGGTACGGGTTGGCGGTCTGCTCCCGGGGCAGGTCGATATTGAGCCCCACGCTCTCCGCGCCGCCCTCCGCCCCGCCGCGGTTGGCGGCCTCCATGATCCCCGGACCGCCGCCGCTGATGATGGCGAAGCCGGCGGTGGCCAGGCGCCGGGCGATCTCCCGGGTGGTCTCGTAGTAGGGGTGGCCCGGCTCGATCCGCGCCGAGCCGAAGATGCTCACGGCCGGCTCGATGTCCGCCAGGTTCTCGAAGCCGTGGCTGAACTCGGCCAGGATCTCGTCGTTCCAGGCCCCGTTGGTGCTCGTAGTCCCCGGCTTGAGGAACTCCTGGGCCTCGGGGGCGGATCGGTCACCCTTCCTGTCCATGGTACCCTTTTCGCCTTATCACCACAGCCGGTTGCAGCCCGGCCGGTGGCCGTCAAAGAGGGAGAGCATACCGCCTATGACGAAGGACGGGCAAAAAACCGACGGGGACGCCGGCCCGGTCTTCCTGGTGGACGGCAGCTCCTACATCTTCCGGGCCTACCATGCCCTGCCCAACCTTACCAACGCCAGGGGCCTGGCCACCGGGGCGGCCTTCGGCTTCGCCCAGATGGTCCTCAAGCTGCTGGAGGACTACGGCCCCGCCGAGCTGGGGGTGGTCTTCGACCCCAAGGGTCCCACCTTCCGCTCGGAGATCTATCCCGAATACAAGGCCCACCGCCCCCCCATGCCCGAGGACCTGGCCGAGCAGCTCCCCTACATCCACCGGCTGGTGGAGGCCTTCGGCCTGCCCATGCTGGTGGAGGAGGGCGTGGAGGCGGACGACGTCATCGGCACCCTGGCCGCCCAGGCGGAATCCCTCGGCTGCGAGGTGATGATCGTCACCGGCGACAAGGACATGGCCCAGCTGGTGGACGGCCACACCCGCCTGTTGGACACCATGAAGAACCGCCTGATCGACGAGGAAGCCGTCCGGGAACGGTGGGGCGTGCCGCCGTCGGCCATCGCCGACCTGTTGGCCCTGGTGGGCGACAAGGTGGACAACATCCCCGGCGTGCCGGGGATCGGCGAGAAGACCGCCGCCAAGCTGCTGCAGACCTACGGCAGTGTGGAGAACCTTCTCGACCACCTCCACGAGCTCAAGGGCAAGCAGCGCGAGCGCCTGGAGGAGCACGCCGAGCAGCTGCGGCTCAGCAAGGACCTCACCACCATCCGGCGCGAGCTGGAGCTGGACCGCACCCTGGACGATCTGCGCCGCCAGGCCGAGGACCTTCCCGCCCTCCAGGAGCTGTTCCGCGAGCTGGAGTTCCACAGCCTGGCCCGGGAGCTGGGCGAGCTGGAGGGGGAGGCGCAGGCCCCCGCCTACGAGGCGGTCACCGACGCGGAGCAGCTCGCCGCCCTCGGCGAGCGCCTGGCGGAGGCCGAGCGCTTCGCCTTCGACACCGAGACCACCAGCCTGTCGGCGGAACGCGCCGACCTGGTGGGCCTGTCCTTCGCCGTGGAGGCGGGCACCGGCTACTACGTGCCGGTGGGCCACACCGGCGAGGGCGCCGAACGGCAGCTGCCCGCCGGGCGGGTGCGTGAGGCCCTGGAGCCGGTCCTGGGCGGCGAGCAGCCCAAGGTGGGCCACAACCTCAAGTACGATCTCTCGGTGCTGCAGCGGGCGGGCTATGGGGTGGCCGGCCCCTTCCACGACACCATGCTCATGAGCTACGTGCTCAACCCCACCCGCCACAACCACAGCCTGGACAACCTGGCCGCCGAGCGCCTGGGCCGCACCACCACCAGCTACACGGAGGTGGCGGGCAAGGGCGCCAAGCAGGTGACCTTCGATCGGGTGCCGGTGGACGAGGCGGTGGACTACGCCGGCGAGGACGCCGAGGTGACCCTGGCCCTGTACGAGTCCCTGGCCCCCGAGCTGGAGGGGGAGCCGCGCCTCTGGGCCATTTACGAGGAGCTGGAGCTGCCGCTCATGCCGGTGCTGGCCAGGATGGAGCGCACCGGCGTGCGCCTGGACCTGGAGCTGCTGGGGCGGCTGTCCGAGGAGATGGCCGGGGAGATGGAGCGCGCCGAGGAGCAGGCCTACGCCATCGCCGGCCGCGAGTTCAACCTGGGCTCCCCCAAGCAGATCCAGGCCATCCTGTTCGACGAGCTGGAGCTTCCGGTGCTCAAGCGCACCCCCAAGGGCGCCCCCTCCACCAACGAGGAGGTGCTCTCCCAGCTCGCCGAGGACTACCCCCTGCCGGCGCGGATCTTGGAGTACCGGGGGCTTTCCAAGCTCAAGTCCACCTACACCGACGCCCTGCCCAAGCTCATCAATCCCGAGACGGGGCGGGTACACACCAGCTACCACCAGGCCAACACCGCCACCGGGCGGCTGTCCTCCGCCGAGCCCAACCTGCAGAACATCCCGGTGCGCACCGAGCAGGGCCGGCGCATCCGCAAGGCCTTCATCCCGGAAGAGGGCTGGACCATGGTGGCGGCGGACTACTCCCAGATCGAGCTGCGCCTCATGGCCCACCTCTCCGGCGACGCCCGCCTGCGCGAGGCCTTCGCCCGCGGCGAGGACGTCCACGCCGCCACCGCCGCCGAGGTGTTCGGGGCGGCCAATGCCGAGGCGGTGCAGCCCGCCCAGCGCCGGGCGGCCAAGGCCATCAACTTCGGCCTCATCTACGGCATGTCCGCCTGGGGACTGGCCCGCCAGCTGGAGATCCCCCAGGAGGACGCCCAGGCCTACATCGACGCCTACTTCGAGCGCTACCCGGGGGTGCGCGCCTACATGGAGGCCACCCGGGAGCGGGCCCGCGAGCAGGGCTTTGTCGAGACCCTGCGCGGCCGGCGCCTCTACCTGCCCGACATCCACGCCCGCAATCCGGGCGTGCGGGCCGCCGCCGAGCGCACCGCCATCAACGCCCCGCTGCAGGGCACGGCCGCCGACATCATCAAGCAGGCCATGATCGCGGTGGACCGCTGGCTGGAGGGGGAGGGCATGGCCACGCGCATGCTCATGCAGGTGCACGACGAGCTGGTGTTCGAGGCGCCCCCCGAGGAGCTGGCGGCCCTGCAGCAGGCCCTGCCCGGCCTCATGACCGGCGGCAACGACGAGCTGGAGGTGCCCCTGGAGGTGGAGATCGGCACCGGGGCCAACTGGGAAGAGGCCCACTAGCGGCCCGGAAGGCCGCCCCCAAGCCTCAGCGGGGAACCTCCCGGGGCAAAGGCGGGCCCCGGCGCCCGGATCCCCTCCCGTGGGAGCCCGCTTCAGCGGGCGACGGCCACACCGGGTTCCAAACCCGATCCCAACTCCCGCCCTGAAGCGGGCTCCGCCCCGGATCCGTCCATGCCCACGAGCTCCTACCCCCACGCCATCGGCTTCGACGACGTGCCCTTCGACCGGGCCGGCCCCGGCCCGGTGGGGGTGGTAGGAGCGGTATTCGCCCGCGAGCGTCTGGACGGCGTGGTGAGCGGTCACGTCCAGCGGGACGGCACCGACGCCACCGCCGTCCTGATCCGCCTGGTGGCTACCTCGCGCTTCTTCCCCCAGCTGCGGATCGTGTTCCTGCAGGGCGTGACCCTGGCCGGGTTCAACGTGGTGGACCCCGTGCTCCTGCACCAGGCCCTCGGCCTGCCGGTGCTGGTGGTGGCCCGCCGCGAGCCGGACCGGGAACGGATCCGCCGCGCCCTGCTGGAGCGTGTCCCGGCGGGGGCCCGCAAGTGGGCCGTCCTGGAGCGGCTGGGGCCCATGGAGCCGCTGGGGGGCGTCCACGTCCAGCGGGCGGGCCTGACCCGGACCCAGGCGGAGGCGGCGCTGCGCCAATGGGCCCGGCACGGCAAGCTCCCCGAGCCCCTGCGCGTGGCCCACCTCATCGCCGGCGGAGTGGGGGAGGGGCACAGCCGCGGCCGGGCCTAGGCTCCGTCCATCCCCTTGGTGTCCCAGGTTTCCCCGGCGGGGGCAAAAGGGGCAGGGTGGAAAGAGATCCACCCCAACCGGGTCATTCGCCCATGTCCCAAGACCCCCAGAGCCTGGAGGAGCTGCTCGATCAGATCGGCGAAGCCGCTTCCGAGCAAGGCCAAGTCTCCATGGATGCCATCCTGGAGTCCGTTGGGCGCCGTTCCTTCGGGCCCATTCTGCTGTTGGCGGGCATCATCACCCTCGCGCCCATCGTCGGCGATCTCCCCGGCATGCCCACCATCATGGGCATCCTGGTGCTACTGACCGCCGGGCAGCTTCTGTTCCAGCGGGAGTATTTCTGGCTGCCGTCCTGGATGCTCAACCGGGCCGTGGGGCAGGACGGCCTGCGCAAGGCCCTGGACTGGATGCGGCCCCCGGCGCGCTTTCTGGACCGCTGGACCCGGCCGCGGCTGCGCATGTTCGCCCAGGGCACGGGGTTCTACGCCATCGCCGCGGTGTGCGTCCTCATCGCCTTCGGCATGCCGGTTATGGAGGTGGTCCCTTTCAGCGCCAACGGGGCGGGGGCGGCCCTGCTCGCCTTCGGGCTCTCCCTCATTGCCCGGGACGGGCTGCTGGCCCTGGTGGCCTTTGTCGTTACCGGGCTGACGGCGGGCGCGGTGGCCTACACCCTCCTCTAGATCCGTGGGCTCACGGCGGCGGATTCCGTACACTTGGGGCCTTCGCCGACTGGCGAACGGACCGGAACCATCCAGCCAACGTCGGGAGGCCCCGCCATGTCCCTCGCACGCGCCGAACAAAGTGTCCTTGCCATCGTGGACATCCAGGAGAAGCTCGCCCCGGCCATGAGCCCCGCCGCCCGGCGGGAGGTGCTGGCGGGCGTGGAGGTGCTGCTGCGGGCCGCCGAGGAGCTGGAGGTCCCGGTCCTGGCCACCGAGCAGTACCCCAAGGGGCTGGGGCACACCCTTCCGGATGTGAGCGACCACCTTCCCCGGAGCGCTCAGGTGGTCCCCAAGGACAGCTTTTCCTGCTGCGGCGCGTCGGACTTCACCGCCGCGCTGGAGGCCGCCGGCCGGCCCCAGGTGGTGATCGTCGGCATGGAAGCCCACGTCTGCGTGCTGCAGACCGCCCTGGAGCTCCGGGAGGCCGGGTACGCGCCCTTCGTGGTGGAGGACGCGGTCTGCTCGCGGCGGGACGACCACAAGGCCAACGCCCTGCATCGCCTGCGGGCCAATGGCGTGCAGGTGGCCAACGTGGAGTCCGTGCTGTTCGAGTGGCTGCAGCAGGCGGGCACCGACAGCTTCCGCCGGCTGGCCCGCCTGATCCGCTAGGCGACTCCCGCGTCCCGGGCGGGGAATCTCCCGCCCGTCACCCCTGAGGCCGGAACCCCGCCCCGGCCCCTATGCCTGTCCCCTTATCCCAGCGCTCGCCCCGGCGGCTCGCGGTCGCCCCTTCGTACGGTAAAGACCGCATACAGCACCACGTTTCCCCCATTTTCGGAAGGAAGGGTCGATTCGGTACAAATGTTCCGGATCGGTGAAAGGCCGGGTGGGCGAGCCCGGAAGCGTACCGGTCCACCCGGAGGCGGAGTAGGGGGATCCTTGAGCGGCAGGAACCCCGGGCGCATCGGGGGGCCATATCCCATAAGGACGGCGGGTCGCCGCAACGACGTAGGTCGGGGGCTACCCCGGGACCTGAAGCGCAGAATAGATTCACGAAACAAATGGGACAGAGATGGGTAACTTCAGCGAACTGGAATGGAAGGCTATCCTGAATGCGGCGGAAAGCTCCCTGAAGGAGCAGAAGTTCCTGATCGAGCAAGAATATGGGCTGCCCGGCGAGGCGGAGGAGGCGGGACCCCGCCAGTGGGAAACGGCCCGCCAGCGTTTTCGGGGCGCCCATTCCCGCCTGGCCCAGCTGGCCGAGCAGGGCCATCCCCACCACCGCCACCACCTGCGCCGCGTGGTGGAGCGCCTGCGGGAGAACGCCGAGGATCTCGAGGGCCGGCGCCGGGTAGGCCAGCGGGAGCCGCGGGGGGACGTGGGCGCCTCCTCCCGCATGAAGACTTCCTGACTACCCCCTGCCACCGGGGCCATAGGGCCCTCGGTCCTTCCCGATTCCTGCCCCGGTGCCCTGCACCGCCTCATCCGGTGGGTGTCGGAAACGCCAGATCGCTCCTGTACTGCAAAAAAGGCCACCCCGCCAGAGGGACGGCTTAGAGCCGGCCGCTGCGCTTGATGGCCAGGTACTGGTTGACCACCGCGCTGGGCAGCTGGTCGGGCGTGGCTTCCAAGGGGAGGGCGCCGCCGTGGCGGAGCCGCTCCTGGACCCCTTCCCGACGCCCCAGGAGGTCCACCGCGGCGGCGTAACGCAGGGACTGTTCCACCGTGGTGACGGGTTCGGCCACCAGCCGGTCCAGCATGGCTTCCCGCAGGTTCGCCACCATCACCAGATGCCGGGGGCTGGCCATGCGAACGGCGCGGACCAGGTCGTCGCCGTCCTCGTCCCGAATATTGGTCAAAACCACCAGCAGGGCGCGCTTGCGCTGCCTGTCCAGGAGCCCCTGGACGGCGGCCGTGAAATCGGCCCCGTGGCCGGTGGGCTCCAGGTCGTAGAGTTGGTTGAGAAGGCGGTTGAGGGTGGCCGTCCCCTTGCGGGGAGCGAGCCAGCGTCGCGGCCCGCCGAAGGTGTGCAGGCCCACGGCGTCGCCCTGGCGCAGGGCCACGTGGGCCAGGAGCAGCAGGGCGTTGAGGCTCTGGTCGAAGTGGCTGTGGCCGTCCTCCTCCGTGCGCATGCGGTGGCCGCAGTCGAGCAGGAACACCACCTCCTGGTCCCGCTCGTCCTGGTAATCCCGGGCGATGGGTTTGCCGTGCCGGGCGGTGGCCTTCCAGTCGATGCGGCGGATGCTGTCGCCCTCGCGGTAGTCGCGGAGCTGATGGAATTCCAGGCCCGAGCCCCGCTGCTGGCGCTGGCGGATGCCGAGCTGGGAGAGCTGGTTGTCCAGGGCCAGCAGATTGTATTTGACGGTTTCGGCGTAGTCCGGGTAGACGCGCCGTTGCTGGTCCTGCGGCAAACGGGCGTAGCGCCGCCACAGGCGCAGGGGGGAGCGGACGCAGATCTCCACCGGTCCGAACCGGGCCTCCCCGCGCCGGGTGGGCCGCAGGCGGTAGCGGACCCGGGCCGAGGCCCCGGGCTCCAGGCGCAGGGGGGCGGGCTGGCCCGTGACCTCGGCCGTGGCGGGGTGGTGGTCGTACACGGCCAGGCGGTAGGCTCGTTTTCCCGGGTTGCGGAGGGTCAATCCCACGGTGGCCCAGGCCCCCTGGGCGAGGTTGGCGGGCGGCCGCCGCTCCACCTCCAGGTCCAGCGGGCGGCGGGCGGCCAGCCAGTCGGTCCCCAGGAGCCCGGCCAGGAGGAGCCCGCCGCCCCGCCAGGCCTCCGCCAGGGCCGGCCACAGCGCCCCGCCCAGACCCAGGGCGAGCCAGCCGGTCAACAGGAGGAGGGTCGGCCGCGCCGGTCTCATGGCCGCGGGGCTTCCACCTGCTCCAGGATCTGGTCGAGGACGTCGTCGCTGGCCAGGCCCTCGATCTCCAGCTCCGCCCCGAGCTGCAGGCGGTGGCGCAGGACGGGCTTGGCGATGGCCTTCACGTCGTCGGGGACGATGAAGTCCCGGCCCTGGAGCAGGGCGTGCGCCCGGGCCGTGCGGACCAGGGCGATGCCCCCGCGGGGCCCGGCGCCGGTGTGGACGCCCGGCCAGTCCCGGGTGGCGCGGGCGAGGCGCACGGCGTAGTCCACCACCTGGCCGTCCGCCTCCAGGCCGGCGGCCGCTTGCTGGAGGTCCAGGACTTCGGCGGCGGAGACCCCGGGCGTCACCGCCTCCACGTTCAGCTGCTCGCCCGTCTGGCCCCGGGTCACCCGGTCTACGATGTCCGCCTCTTCCTCGGCGGAGGGGTAGTCGATGCGGACCTTGAGCAGGAAGCGATCCAGCTGGGCCTCGGGCAGGGGGTAGGTGCCCTCCTGCTCCACCGGGTTCTGGGTGGCCAGGACCATGAAGGGGGGGTCCAGGGGAAGGGCCCGGTCCTCCAGCGTCACCTGACGCTCCTGCATCACCTCCAGCAGGGCGGACTGGGTCTTGGCCGGGGCCCGGTTGATCTCGTCGGCCAGCAGGAAGTTGGTGAACACCGGCCCCTTGCGGATGCGGAACCGTCCCGAGGCGGCGTCGTAGAGGGTGTGGCCGGTGACGTCGCTGGGCATGAGGTCGGGGGTGAACTGGACGCGGGCGTAGCCGCCGTTCACCGCCCGGGCCAGGGCCCGGGCCAGGAGGGTCTTGCCCAGCCCGGGGACCCCTTCGATGAGGACGTGGCCCCCCGCCACCAGGGCGGCGAGGGTCTCGGTGACCACCCGCTCCTGGCCGACGAAGGCCGCGCGCACGGACTCCAGGAGGCGCCGCGCGTGCTCGGCCCCGGCGGGTGCTTCGGGCGGTTGGGGGCGGAGGGGTGTCTCGTTGCTCATAGGTGTCGTCCCAGGGTTTGCAGGGTCTGAATCGTCTCCAGGAGCTCCCCGTCGCTGTCCGGAGTGCGGTAGAGGGCCCGCTCCAGGGCGGTTTCCTCCAGGCCCGAATGCTCGGCCAGCCAGGCCAGGCGCCGGGAGCGGTCCCAGTGGCGCCACGGGGCCATGCGCCCCTCCAGCCGGGCGTGCAGGCGTCGGCGGAGGGGCTCCAGGAGACGTTCCGGCTGGCCGTGGCGGTGGTGAAAGGCGCCCAGAGCGTCCAGGTGCTCCACCAGGCTGCGGCGGGGGCCGCTGCCGGGGGCAGCCAGCGGCGGCCCGAAGCGGTTGTACGCCGCCCACAGGGCGAAGAGGAGGAGGGCGGCCCCGGAAAGTACGGCCTCCGGCGCCTTCTCCCAGAGCAGGAGCGGGAGACCGGGCATGTCCACGTGGGCCAGGAACCGGACCCCGGCGGGGTCGGTAAGCGTCATCATGCGCCACAGGAGCAGGGCGTGGTCGCCGGAGCCGATTCGGTCGTTGCGCCAGAAGCCCGTGTCCGAGAGCACGGTGAGGCGGCCTTCGTCCACAGGCCGGGTGAGCAGGTGGGGGCCGCAGAGGGTCGTGACCCGGCCGTCCGCCGCTCCGGCGGCGTCCTCCAGGTAGAACCGGGGCGAGAATCCCACCTCCATGGCCGGGCGGGATCCAGGCAGGGCCGCCAGGGACCCTCCGTCCGACTCCTCCTCGCACACGGACCCGGCGTCCCCATGGCGATGCAGCCGGATGCCGAAGCCATCCAGGAAGGGGTCGCCGCTGGCCTGCTCCTCCGGGTCCCACAGGAGGAACGCCTCGGTGACCAGGTGGCCTCCGGCGCGCAGCCAGGCGGCGAGCTCGTCCCGTTCGGACTTGCCCAGATCCGCCAGGGGGGCGGTGAGGAACAGGACCCGGTCCGGCGGGGGCAGCTCCTCCAGGGTGCCCCGACCCCGGGCGCGCTCGGTGGGGATCCCCCCGGCCTCCAGGAAGCGCTCGGCGGCCAGGAAGGGGTTCTTGCGCGCCTCCAGGGAGACATCGGTGCGCACCTCCTCCTCCACGGGCTTGAAAAACAGGAGGAAGCCCCCCACGACCAGGCCCAGCACGGCCAGGGTCATCCCTCCGAGGGTTAGGCGCTCGCCCCGGGTCACCGGTCGCCCTCCTCAAGCATCGGCCAGCGGCGGCAGAGGTCCTCAACGGTGGTCGGTTCAGGGAGCCGGTGCCCGTAGGCGAAGCGCAGCCAGGCGGCGGTGAGCTCGGTGAAGAGGCCCCCGCCCCTGGGGTCCAGGGCCCCTTCGGCCTGGCGCAGGACCTCTCCCTCCGTGGCCCCGGAGGGGACCTCCACCCGCGCGAGCAGCCGGGCAAGCCCGGCGCGGTAGAGGAGGGCCAGGGCCTCCCCGGGTCGGCCCTCCCCGCACAGTTCCCGCGCCTTGCCGGGCACATCCGCGGGCAGGGAGTCCGGGGTCACCGCCAGGCCGAACAGCACCTCCGGCGCCGGTCCAGGCGGACGGCTCCCCGTCCGGGTCCGATCCACCTGGCGCAGCCAGCCAAGGAGGTTGTAGAGGAGGAAGTACACGGCCACGCCCCCGGCGGCCCACAGGAGCACTTCCCCCAGGGCGGCCAGCTTCCCGCCCAGACCCAGCAGCCATTTGAAAAAATCCGGGATCTCGAAATCGGAATCGGCCTCGAAGTCGAGGTCGAAGTCCAGCTCCCAGCGGGTCTCGGTCTCCATGCGGCCGAAGTCGGGGTGGGCAAGCACCTCCTCGATGCGGGTCTCCGCCTCCTCCGGGCCGGTGGGCGCGGAGGCCCGGGAGCCGGCGGGGTCGGCGGTCGCCTCCACAGGAGTGGCAGGCACTCCCGCCAGGGCCGCAACCAGGGCCAAGAGGACGAGGGCGGCCCGGCCCGCTCCGGCGCCGCCCTCCAGCCGATCCCGCAGGCGCCGGAAGCGGATCTCCAGGTCCCAGCCCTCCAGTTCCACCCGGCGGTTGATGTACAGGCTGAACCCCGAGGCCACGTAGAAGGGGGCCACGGCGGCCGTGGCCACGAAGGCCACCACGTTAATGGTCACCTGTCCGGCGGTGGTGGCGGTGAGGAAGTGGTTCACATCCAGGGCGAGCCGGCTTGGCACCAGGGCCGCGGCGGTCAGCAGCAGGGAGAGGACGAAGAGGGCCTCGAACAGGGCGTAGATCAGCGTCAGCCAGCCCGCCGTGCCTCGGGCGCTGCCCAGCACCGCCAGCCGGCTACCCCGGGCCTCCCCGCGGGCCCCTTCCAGCAGGGCCACGGGCAGGGCGAAGGATCGCCGCGGGCTGAGGCGGCGCCAGCTGAGGTCGCCGAGCAGGCCCGGTCCCGCGATCCGGTGCAGCTCGCGGGCTGTCGAAGCGGCGGTGGGGCGCTCGCCGAACAGGGCACGGCTGAGGAAAAACAGCGGCGCCCGCTCGTAGAGAGGCTTCAGCCACCAGAAGGCGAGCGGGGCCCAGGCCAGGTGGCTCCAGAGCAGGCCGTGCACGACCAGAAAGGCCGGTCCGGCGGTCAACAGCCAGAAGCCCAGCATGGCGGGCCACCAGGTCCGGGCGAAGCGGGTCCCCAGGTCCACCGCCTCCCCGGGCCGCCGCGGGCGGAGCTCCGCCTGGACCCGCTCAAGATCCACGCCGTGCCCTCCCGGCCAGGAGGAAATAGGCCGCCACCAGGGCCCAGAGCGCCCCGGCCACCGCGTACTTCACCTCGTCCGGCACCAGGGTGCTGGAGGACCAGAAGGCCTCCACGAAGGCCGCCAGGAGGAAGAGCACCGCGGCGCCGGCCATGATGGTGGCGCTGGCGGGGGCGACGGCCCGCAGCGCGCCGAGGCGGCCGTACCGCCCCGGCGCGTACAGGGCGCGGGCGAGCTGCAGGCCGGCGGTGCCGCTGAGCACGATGGCGGTGAGCTCGAAGGCCCCGTGCCCTGCCACGAAGGGCCAGAAGGTACCGGCGTAGCCGAGCCCCGTCAGGTGCCCGGCCACGCCCCCCAGGAACAGGCCGTTGAAAACCAGGGTCCCCACCGTCCCCACGCCGAACAGCAGGCCCCCGGCGAAGGTGCGGAAGCCGATGCCGGCGTTGTTGCTGACGTAGACGCCGAACATCTGGAAGTCGGAGGCGGCCTGGCGCTCGGCGCCGCGCCCGACCTTGTCGTTGGCCGGGTCGTACATGGACTCCATCTGGCGCACCTGCTCGCTGCCGGCTAGGGTGTAGATGAGCCGCCCGTCGGCGTAGCTGGCCAAGCCCATGACCAGGCCGGGGAAGAACAGCAGGAAGGCGCCGAGGGCGAACAGGCGGCGCTCGGCGCGGACGGTGCGGGGCAGCTCCACCAGGAAGAACTGCAGCACCCGTCCGCCCCAGCGCCGCCGGGTGCGGTAGAGGTGCTGGTGGCCGCGCAGCACCAGCCGGTGGAGGCGGGCCACCAGGGCCGGGCTGTAGTGGCGGTCCTTGGCCAGGGCCAGGTGGCGGGCGGTGCGGCGGTACAGCTCCGGCAGGTCGCCGACCTCGTCGTCCGCGACCCTGCGATCCAGGGCGTCGAGCCGTTTCTCGAGCGCCTCCCAGTCCTCCCGGTGGTGCCGTTCGAACTGGAGCTGCTTCACGGCTCCGCCTCCGCCAGCCCCTGTCCCCGATACCAGTTGGCGAGCTGGTGCAGGGCCGCCTCCGGCTCCGGCGCCCCGGGAGGGAGAAGGGGGGCGAGTACCGCCGCCAGCTCGGCCCGGCGCTGCGGGGAAAGCTGTCCGCCGCGCTCGGCGAAGGCCAGGACCGCCTGCTGCTCCTCCAGGCTCAGCGGCACCGGCGGGGGCAGGGTGCCCCAGACCCCGGAGACCCCCTCTTCGTGGCGCTCGGTGGCGTACACCACCAGGGTCCCGGCGGCGAGGTCGCCGAGCCGCTGGAAGCGGCCCGTGAGGACCATTACCACCAGCCCCAGGCCGTAGAGCAGGGGCAGGAAGTCCGCCGCCCGCAGCAGGTTGCGCAGCAGGGCCCCGCGCCATTCCAACGGCGCCCCGTTGTCCTGGATGGCGTGGAGCCCCAGGGCCATCTTTCCCGGCGTGGCCCCGCCGTGGAGCAGCTCGAAGTACACCGGGTAGAACCACTCCACGAGGAAGACCACCACCAGGGCCAGCCCCCAGCCGAACTGGCCGAGGAGGCCGAGCACGAAGGACGCCAGGGCGTAGATCCCCAGGCGCAGCAGCTGGTCGATCATCCAGGCGCGGGCCCGGTCCAGGGGCCCGGCCGGGTGCAGGTGGAGGTCCACCCCCTCCGGCGTCTCGGAACGGACGGTGGTGTCGAGCACCTTCCCGATCGCTCCCTACGCCGGGGCGGGCCCGCTGTAGAAGATGTCCCGGTAGGCGGTGTAGCTGGAAAGGATCATGAGGGGGACCACCACCAGCAGACCGAGGAGCAGGGGTAGAGCCCCCAGGAGGAAGAGCGCCGCCAGGGCCAGCCCGTAGACAAACAAGGGCAGGATGTTGCGCAGGCAGGCCATGAAGCTCATGCGCAGGGCGGGCAGCACCTTCACGTCTTCGAGGATGACCAGGGGCGTGGCGAACCAAGTGGCCATGGCGACCGGGAGGAAGACCGCCATGGCGACCAGGATGGTAAGCGGTCCGAACAAGGCGGGATCCGTCGCACCCTGGGCAAGTCCGCTCTCTGCATACATGGCGGGGCCAAAGGTCAGGCCGAGACTGAGCCCGACCGCGAGAAGGGTGCCAAAAAAGTTCACCAGGGCGATTTTCAGCAGTCTCAGGGTGTTCTCGCGGAAGCCCACGAACAGGTCGGGAAAGGCGGCGTCCCCGTCGTTGGCCGTTTGCTCGGCGGCGAAGTACATCCCCGCCATGAATAGGAACATAAAAAAGTTGTTCAGGATGCTGACCACCGGCACCATGGAAAGGCCCATCTGGATGAGCACGACAGTCATCGACAGGAGGACCCAGAGGCCGGGCTGACGCTTGAACAGCCCGAAGCCTTCCCGGATCCACCCCCAGCCGCGCCCGACGGCCACCCCCCGTGGCTCGCGAAGCTCTCCCGACTCCCGGTCGCCGTTCCCGAAGGCAGTCTCCAGCGCCGCCGCCGGCGCCTGATACGGATTCTCGCTCATGGCAATCCCCTTTGTGCTAGGCCGGATCCGACCCCTTACCGCCCGTGGTAGGCCGTTCCCGGCTCACGCCCGTGGTAAGACTACTGTGCCCTTCCCCCGTTTGTCCCAAGCCCACCCCCGGGCACCGCTCAGGCCCCGTTCGCCAATCCGAGGAGGATGTCCACGAGGGCGGCCCCGTAAAGCAGCGGATGGAGCCAGCCCGCGAACGCCAGGGCGTATCCGTTGGGCGGCGCCGGATCGCCATGGCGGTTGGGGCCGTCGGTACCGGGGATGAGCCAAAGGGCCAAGTGGAGGAAGGGAATGAAGGCCAGGAAGGCCATCCACCCGGGGGCACCGAAGTCGTGGGCCCGCTGCACGGCCAAGTTCACCTGGACCATCAGGAGGGGTACGACGACCACCACCCAAAGGGCCAGGAAGAAGACCAAGCCGTTGGGGCCCAGGAACATGCCTTCCAGCGGAGCAACCAGCGCAGGCATGGTGAGCCAGGCCAGGAGCCCCAGGCCAAATCCCAAGGAATAGGCCAAGTAGCGCAGGCGGCCCAGCCGGCCGGCCGCGCTCAAAAGCTCGACCTTCCAGGACTCCCCCTCTCCGCCCGTCCGGAGATCCCCGAGGGGAGCCGCATAGGGATCGGTTTCGCCCGTCACTTTCTTTCCCCTTGGCTGTCCCCCTGCAGGCGGACAGCGATTCAGTCTGTCCCAAGACTGCCAGAAGCTGTTCCGGGATGCACGTAACTCCCCATTGGGTGGGGCTTATTCCCGACAACCCTGGTCCGGAACGGAAGGGCAATGGGGGGAGGGTTGGACCGTCAAGGGGGGCAGCTGTGCGGCGGCTCGGCGTCGGGTCCTCCCAGGGTCCAATGCGACAGCAGGGGGGTCTCGGTAACCTCCGCGCCTAGAGAGCGCAGCCACCGGGCCACCCGGCTGTTGGAAGTGGTGGGCAGGCGGTAGGACTCGGACAGGGGTGCGAAGGTCAGGTCGTAGGCGGGAACATACTTGTGGCCCTCGGCGCCCTCCGCGTGGCGGCGGTCCAGCCGGTTCCGAAGGGCGTCCACCCGCGCTCCGGAAACCTCCAGGGGGAACAGCGTTTCCACCGGTACCCGGACCCGGCGGCACACAACCCCCGGATCCGACGGACCGGGCAGTTCACGGCGGCCCAGGGTCGCCGGGGTCGCGCGGAACAGCGCCGCCAGGCCGCTGCCCAAACTGGTGTCCCGCTCGGCGTAGTACCGCCAGTCGCCGTAGGCATAGCGCACCAGGTCGCCCTCCGGGGTGGTCAGCACCAGGCTTGCGTGCCAGCCGTGGTCCAGGAGGAAGACCCGGCGGGGATCCTCCACGGGGGACGCGGGTGGCGTGACCCCGGTGGCGCAGCCGGCGAGGAGGAGGAACGCCCCGGGCAGCAGGGCGCGGAGGATGATCCCGGGCATGGCGTGACGGTCCTCCCGTGGGTCCGGAGGAACCACCCATTCTCCGCAGGGCACCTCCGGGTCCGCAAACGGGTCGAAGAGTCGCGGGCCGATCCTCGTCGCAACGGTGCGGGTGTATACTGACGCAGGGGTCTTACCGGGGAGGTGGGACATGCGCTGGGTCTGGCAGCTCTTCGGCTGGTGCAATGTGGGGCTGGGGGTGGCGGGCATCCTGTTGCCGCTGCTGCCCACCACCCCGTTCCTGCTGGTGGCCGCCTGGGCCTTTGGCCGGAGCTCGGAGCGTGCCCGTCGCTGGCTCCTCACCCATCCCCGCTTCGGTCCCTACCTCCGGGACTGGCGGGAGCACCGGGCCATCCCGCGCCGGGGCAAGTGGATCGCCGTGCTCTCCCTGTTCGCCAGCGTGGGTATCGCCGCGGGCGCCGGCGTCCCCGCCTGGGGCCTGGCCCTGCAGGGGCTGGCCCTGGCCTGCGTGGCGGCCTTCCTCCTCACCCGTCCCACCAGCGAGAACCTCTCCTGGAAAACCGCCGCTCCCTTGGCGCTACCCGGCGAGCCCGGCTCCGAGCCCGCCCGGCGCAGCGGCTCCACGCGCTGACCGGCCCTGCCTTTTTAGCAAGGGGTTTCCATTTTCGCTCAAGGGGTTACCTTGGTTCGAAAAGGTTTTCTTTTTTCCGGAACAACCAGGATGGAACCCCACCATGACGAACGATCTCGGCAAACTGCTGCTGCGGGTGGTGCTGGCCGTGCTGATCCTGCTGCACGGCATCAACAAACTGGCCAACGGCGTGGACGATATCCAGGGCATGGTCGGGGAGGCGGGGCTCCCGCCGGCCCTGGCCTACGGGGTATTCCTCGGCGAGGTGCTGGGCCCCGTTCTGCTCCTGGTGGGCTGGTACGCCCGCGTGGGCGCCGGCCTGATCGCCCTGAACATGCTCTTCGCCATCGGTCTGGTCCACGCCCACGAGGTGCTGGCGCTGAACCAGAACGGCGCCTGGGCCATCGAGCTGCAGGGCATGTTCCTGTTCACGGCGGTGGCGCTGATGCTGCTGGGTCCGGGGCGCTACGCCGTGAACCACCGCTGAGCGGACCCCCATCCGGGGCCGTGTGCCGGCCCCGGATGGGGGGGTTAGGAAGATGCCACGGCGCCTAGCGTCCACTCGGTCAGGATCCCGCCCGCTAGGGCCAGGGCGAAGCTCAGGAAGGTGCCGATGAGGATGAACTCGGCGAGCTTGCGGTGCTCGGAGTCCCGGATCTCGCCGAAGCGCAGGATGGATTTGGTGGCCAGCACGAAGCCGATTCCGGAGCCCTGGCCGCCCAGGTACAGGATCAGCACCAGCCCCCGCTCCAGCCAGCCGATGTAGCGCCCGCCGTTGGGCAAACCACCCGTGGGGCTCTGGTCGTCCTCCAGCTCCCGGGTCAGGGGCTCCATGAGCAGGCCGATGACCACCCCCGCCACCGGCACGGTCAGCAGGACTCCCAGGGCGCCCACCAGCGCCTGAGCGTAGGCTTGTAGGCCGGCCGCCGTCATCCAGCTCCCCCACGCGCCTGCCTGCACCGTGGCCGGGAAGGCCAGCGCCAGGGCGACGATGACCGCCAGGTGCACCGCCTGATCCGTCAGGAAGGCCGCCAGGCTCGGCGGCAGCAGGTAGACCTTCACCGCGTCCATGGCCAGATGGGTGAGGAACAGGATCCCCAGCACCCACCCGTCCAGGCTGCCCAGCAGCAGGGCGCTCACCGCCGTGACCAGGACCACGTGCAGGACCAGGACCGCGGGGGCGCGCTTGATCCGCACCATGCGGTCGGTTTGCAGCACGAAATCCCCGACGAAATGGCCGACGAGCAGGGCCAGGAGCGTTTCGGTCATGGGTCGGGTGCACCGTACGCGGTTGTTCTCCTTTTAACAACTTTTGAAGGTTGTTTTTTTAAATACAATATATTGGGGTTGTTATTCATCGGAGTCCGACTCCATCACGGTGAGGGCCTCCGCCAGCCCGTACCAGCCGGAGCCGAGCAGGGACTTGCTGACCGCTTGCTGCGTGATGGGCGGGGAGAGCCGGGCGCCGATCTCCTCATGGGAGGCATCGGGGTAATAGCAGGCCAGGCGGGCGATCTCGATCTGCCGGCCCTCCCACTGGGCCATGACGCTGTCGCACAGGTGGGCCACAAGCCCCGCCCACCGGGCAGGAAGCGCCAGGGAGGGTGCCGGGTTAAGGGCGATCCGGAAGCGCGGCCCCATGGCGTCCAGGGCCTCCCCGGACAGCTGGAAGGCCTCGCCGGCGGACTGGGACACGCGCTCCTCGGCGACCCGGTCCACCCCGCCGATGCCGATGGCGATGCGCGTATCGGCGATCCCCTGCATCAGCAGGGAGGCCCGCAGATAGACAGCCGCCCGCAGCGCCCAGCCCGGCTCACGGAGCAGCAACTGCCAGGAGTCGCCGCGGAAGATGTCCAGCTCGCCGACAGGGAGAGGCTCCTCGGTCCAGGCTGCGTCGCGGAGCTCGGCGACCGCCCTGCGGAGGCCGCTGTGCGCCCCTTGCAGCGCCTCCCCGGACAGGGAACGCGACCGCACCAGGTCGCCCGTGAGCACGGCATAGCAATGGTTTATGTTCGGCGATGTCCTCATCTCAATAGGTTGTCTTGCCGGAATCGGCAGGACAACCGTACTCCCTTTCAGCGGTAACATTACGGTAGGCCGGACTCACCTTTCCAGAAAGGCCAGGACAGGGGGCCAGTAGGGGGAGCGTGAATCCCGAAAAAAATCCGTATGGCCGGGGCCGGACACCTCTTCGAGCCGCACCTCGGGACCGCTCTCCTCGGCCAGCCGCCGAGCCTGGGCCACGGGCACCACCTCGTCGTCGGTGCTGTGCACGAGGAGCGTAGGCAGCCCGTTCTCCGCGATGGCGCGCAGGTTGTCCTGAAGGTTGGGGAACAGGAAGGCAGCCCAGCGGGGTAGGGGGGAGATCCGGGGCAGCAGGTCGCGCACCCGGGAGTAGGCGCCCACGAGAATCATGCCCGCTGCCCCCCAGCTTTCCCTGGCCAAGCTGTCCATAAGGACCGCAGCACCCAGGGAAAAGCCCAGCAGATAGATCCGCGCGGCGGGCCCCGCCAGCTCCCGGGCGCGGTGGAACACGGCCCAGGCATCCCGCCGCAGCTGGTGCGGGGTAGGGCGACCGGAGCTATTGCCGAAGCCGCTGTAGTCGAAAACGAGCACCCCGTGGCCGGCCCCGTGCAGTCGGGCCACCACCTCGGCCCAGTCGCTCAAGGCCTCCTGATTGCCGTGGTAGATGATCACGGCCTTACCGGAAGCCTGTTCCGCCGGGGCAGGCACCCACCAGGCGGCCAGCCGGGAGCGGCCGCTAGCAATGTGAACTTCCTGATAGGCAACCCCGAAATCTTCCGGGGTTGCCGTCCCCAATGCCCCGCTGCGGAACCAGAATGGGTAGTGCAGGTATCCCCAATAACGGAATCCGAAGAAAAGAAGGGCGAATGCCCCACCACCCGCCCACCAGAACGTGACCGCCATGCCCCTCCCCCCTTTTTGTCCCGGTACAGCGCCCGGCGGCAGCCGAGGCGTGGAACCAGTTAACACATTGTCGAAAAACAATAATCCCGAATCGAGGCTTTGCCAATAAAAAGCGTGGCAAATGGGCGGCACAGGAAAGGGCTGCCGGAGGAGGGAGTCGGTGTGGGAACGCTCGCTGGCGGCCTGGGCCCGAGCGGCAAGTCGGGAATGATCAATGATGGATGACGATCCGCAGCCCTTGGGCGTCCACGTCCACGGTGGCATGGGCCTCCTCGGCGGCAGGCGCCAGCTCCTCCAGGCCGTCCAGCCCCTGGTGACTGGATAGCTCCCGCAGGCAATCCGGCCCGCGGCAGCCCACCAGGATGCCATTGTCCGGGTTGCGCCCACAGCCGAGGGCCTGGGCGTCCACCGAGAGGTCCACCCCCCGGGGCATGTTCAGGATCACCGGCTCCGCCCGGATGATCTGGGCACGCGCCTTGTTGGCGCTTTCGGGGTCGGTCCAGTCCAGGGCGGGCAGGTTGCTGTAATCGAGCATAGAGGCCTCCTCAAGGAGTGGTCATGGCACGGGGTGAGGAGGACGAATCGTTCTTACAGAATTGGAAAGAAAAAACCGCCGGGGCGTTCCCCGGTGGTAGGAGCCGGGTGTGAACCGGGCGGGCAAGAAGGTGCTTACGACCGGCCGCTGTGTTCTTGCTTGGCCCGCAGGACCTTGCGGGCGTAGCGGTGGAAGTCCCGGTGGCGCTCGCGCTGATCGGCCTCCATTTCCGCCAGCCGTTGCTGCTCGCGCAGCAGCTTGCGCCAGTTCTCCAGCCGGCGAGAGTCCAGGTCTCCCCCCTCCACGGCGGCGCGCACGGCGCAGCCGGGCTCTAGGTCGTGGGCGCAGTCGCGGAAACGGCACTGCTCCGCCAGCTCCTCGATGTTCTCGAACACCTCCGAGAGCCCTTCGGCCGCCGCCCCGAGCCGCAGCTCGCGCATGCCCGGGGTATCCAGCAGCCAGGCCCCGCCGGGCAGGGGGTAGAGGGCGCGGTGGGTGGTGGTGTAGCGCCCCTTTCCGTCACCCTTGCGCACCCCGCCGGTGGCCTCCAGCTCCACCCCGGACAGACGGTTGAGCAGGGTGGATTTGCCCACCCCGCTGGAGCCCATGACCGCCACAGTGGCGCCCGGGCTCAGCCAGGGACCGAGGGCCGCGGCCGCATCGTCACGGCGCGGGTCCAGCACCCCTACGCCGTCGTGTCCCGGCAGGTTCCCGATGGAGCGGCGGGCGGCCTCGGGGTCCTCGGCGAGGTCGGGCTTGGTGAGCACCGCCACGGCCTCCACCCCGCCTTCCCGGGCCATCACCAGATAGCGCTCCAGCCGGCGCAGCAGGCGGTCATTTGGGTCCAGAAGCAGCCAGTCGCCCACCAGGGGGCGGTCGGCGGGAGGGGTGGAGGGCGGCAGCTCGAGGCGCCGCTCGCCGCCGGCGGCATCGAGGATCCGCACCCTGCGCCCGTCCGTATCGGTGACGCGCACGGCACGCGCGGATTCCAGCTCCTTCAGGTCGAGCTGGGTCAGAAAGTCGTTGTGCCAGCCCATGCGGGCCAGCGCATTCTGGTTGTCCATGACGGGAAGCTCCGGATATCCGGTGAGGATACGGGCTTCGCGGGCAAGCCCGGCCACGGGGCCAGGCTAGGCGGGTCAGCGGAGGGGAGACACCCCGGCGACCGCACACTGCCCGGCGATGGGGTCTAGCTCTGGAGCATTCATCGAGCGCCTCCTGGCAGTGGCGGGAAAGGGATGGGGAAACGATAAGCCGGGAGGTCCGGAGGGGCAAGGAGCGGCGGTGGGCTTTGGGGCGGCGGAATCTATTGGCATCCTCAGGGGAAAAAGGCCGGTGTAGGAGCCCGCTTCAGCGGGCGATGGCTCAGGCAGGCATTGAAGTCCGATTCAGGATCGCCCGCTAAAGCGGGCTCCTACCAGGCCCTGGCCGTACCATCGGGGCAGTGGTCCTCGCGTCCGGTGACCGAGGCGGGGAGGCGTGCCCTCCGTCCCCACGAAAAGGCCAAACGCAGGTGTAGGAGCGAGCTCCAGCTCGCGACCTGGTGGAGGCGGCCAACTGGTCGCGGCCTGGAGGCCGCTCCTATAGGCCCGCTGCCTGAGCTGGGGGGGGAGCCAATTCTGCCGAAGGAATGCCCCGGGGCTATGGGAAGAATGGTTTAACAGGCGGGGCTATTGGTAAGGGGGATGCGACCAGGCTAGCGAGCCTGCTGACGAAGGGGGCGTGGAAGGCCGATCCATCCATTAAGGCTGCTTTGTCAGGTGCGGCGGATGCCCTGGTAGGAGCCCGCTTTAGCGGGCGAAAGGCCGAATGGGCACCGGTGCCCTCGGAAGAATCGCCCGCTGAAGCGGGCTCCTGCGTCGGCCTTTTCGGGGCTGTGGGTCCCCGAAGCCCTTCGTAGGCCCAAGCCAAAGAGTGTTATTACTCCTGAGCGCCAAAAACAGGGTGCCCTACGGACACCCTGGCGCCTCAAACCTCCCGGAAGGTCGCCCGGTCGCGCACCAGCTGGCCGTCGCGGTAGTCGCGGAAGGCCTGTTCCAGCTCCTCGCGGCTGGTCATGACGAAGGGCCCGTACTGGGCGATAGGCTCGCCGATGGGCCGCCCGGCGACCAGTAGCAGTCGGGCGCCTTCCGGGCCCGCTTTCACCGTGACGGCTCCTTCTTCCCCGAGCACGATCAGGCTGGTGTCGGGGATGTCCTGGCCCCCCACCTGCGCCGTGCCTTCGAACAGGAAGGCGAAGGCGGTGTGGCGGTCAGGGGGCTGGTGGGTGAAGGTGGCGCCCGCCTCCAGCCGCACGTCCAGGTAGCCGACGTCGGTGTTGGGGTCCGCCACCGGGCCGGCGGTGTCGCCGTAGCGCCCGGCCAGCACCCGGACGCGGGCCCCTTCCTCGGTTACCTCGGGCACGGCCTCGGGGCGGATCTCCTGGTACTCCGGCGCCGACATCTTCTCCGCCGCCGGCAGGTTGATCCAGAGCTGGAAACCGCGCATGAGCCCGGCCTCCTGGCGCGGCATCTCCGAATGGATGACGCCGCTGGCGGCCTTCATCCATTGCGCGCCGCCCGGGTCCAGCCGCCCCTCGTTGCCCATGCTGTCGCCGTGGGCCATGTGGCCGTCGAGCATGTAGGTGAGGGTGATGAAGCCCCGGTGCGGGTGGTCGGGGAAGCCCGCGCCGTAGTCCTCCGGATTGTCACTGCCGAAGTGGTCCAGCATGAGGAAGGGATCGAGGTGGCGCCGGGCGGGCGTACCGATGGTCCGCAGGATCCGCACCCCGGCCCCCTCGGAGACCTCCATCGCCGGTACCACCTGAACCACCGTACGCTCCGCCATGGCGCAATCCTCCTAGTCGTCCTGCCGGACGCCCTCGATGGACAGGGTCAGGTAGACCTCCTCGGCGTCCGGCCCGAGGTCGTAGTCGATGCCGTAGTCCTCGAGCGCCAGCTTGGTGGTGCCCTTGAAGCCGCGGCGGTAGCCGCCCCAGGGGTCTTCGCCGTGGCCCACGTGCTCAACGTCGATGGTCACCGGATTGGTCTCGCCCCGCAAGGTCAGGTCGCCCTCAAGGGTGGCGGTGCCGTCGCCGTGGTCCTCGAAGCCGGTGCTCTCGAATTTCGCCTCGGGGTACTCGTCCACGTGCAGGAATTCCTCGTCCCTCAGGTGCTTGTCGCGCTCGGCGTGGTTGGAGTCGATGCTGGCCGGGTCGATGTTCACCACCACCTCGGAGGCGTCCGGATTCTCCTTGTCGTAGGTAAAGTGGCCGGAGAAATCGTTGAACCGGCCGTGCAGCCAGCTGTAGCCCAGGTGCTGGATCTTGAACTGGATGAAGGCGTGCTGGCCTTCGGTGTCGATCTTGTACTCCGCGGCCTGGGCGCCGGGGATGGCGAAGCCGAGGGCGAACAGCCCCGCGAACAGGGTCTTCTGCATGGTTGGTGCTCCTAGCGGTTGGGACGTTCCGGGTTGCCGGGCCGGAGCATGCGCAGCAGCGTGCGGTCCCGGTCGAGGAAGTGGTGCTTGAGGGCGGCGGCCGCGTGGAGGGCCACCAGGCCGATGAGGGCGTAGGACAGCCAGCGGTGCAGCCAGCCGGCGATGTCCTCCTGGCCCTCCACCCCGTGCAGGGTGGCGGGGACCTGGAACCAGCCGAAGACGTCGACGGGCCGGCCTTCGGCGGTGGAGATCAGGTAACCGGCCACCAGAACCGCCACCAGCAGCGCCAGCATGGCGCGGTGGACGATCGGACCCAGGCGCCGTTCCACGGGGCGCCCCTCCGGGAGGGGGGCGGGGTTGGCCCACCGCCACAGAAGGCGCGCCAGGGTGAGGGCCAGCACCAGGATGCCGAAGCCCTTGTGCAGCGTCGGCGCCCGGTTGTACCAGTCGTCGTAGTAGGTCAGCTCCACCATCCACAGGCCCAGCCCGAACAGGCCGAGGACCCCCACCGCGATCAGCCAGTGCAGGCCGATGGCCACCCAGCCGTAGCCCTCCGTCGTGTTCCGCCACTGCATCCGTCTTCCTCCGTTTGGCTGGAGGAGATCCTGGCTGTTCTGGTATAAAAGATAAACATCCTTGATCGCAAAACACTGTTGCATGAGAGGCAACGAATGGACCGTTTCGACGCCATGCAGGCCTTCGTCCGGGTGGTGGAGGTGGGCAGCTTCAGCGGGGCCGCCGAGCGGCTGGGGGTGACCAAGTCCGTGGTCAGCCGGCGGGTGGCGGACCTGGAGCGGGCCCTGGGCGCGGAGCTGCTGCGCCGCACCACCCGCCGCCTCCACCTCACCGACAGCGGCCGGGCCTACTACGAGCGGGCGCGGCGCATCCTCGCCGACCTCGCCGAGGCGGAGCAGGCGGTATCCAGCGAGCAGGGCGCGCTGCGGGGGGAGCTCCGGGTGGCCGCGCCCCTGTCCTTCGGCATCGGCCCCTTGCAGCCCGCCATCGAGGCCTTCCAGGAGCGCCACCCCGAGGTGACCTTCGACCTGGACCTCGACGACCGCCAGGTGGATCTGGTGAAGGAGGGGGTGGACGTGGCCGTCCGTATTGCCAACCTGGAGGATTCCACCCTGGTGGCCCGGCGCCTGGCCCCCATCCGGGGCATCGTCTGCGCCAGCCCGGACTACCTGGCCCGGCACGGCACCCCGGAGACCCCCGACCAGCTCGCCGCTCACCCGGCCCTCGTCTACACCAACCGGCAGCAGCCGGAGGTCTGGCCCTACACCGATCCGAGCGGCCGCGCGGGGCGGGTGCGGGTGACTCCCCGCCTGCGCGCCAACAACGGCGACTTCCTGCGCGAGGCGGCCCTGGCCGGGCAGGGGGTGCTCTACAGCCCGCTGTTCATCCTTCACCGGGCCCTGGAGGAGGATCGCCTGGTGCCGATCCTCGCCGACTACCGCTGGCCCGAGGTGGCCGCCTACGCCGTCTACCCCCGCACCCGCCACCTCTCGGCCCGGGTGCGCGCCTTCGTGGATTTCCTCGCCGAGCGCTTCGCGGGCGCGCCCTACTGGGAGCGGGCCGTGCGGGGGGACGCCGGGGCCCGCAGGCCCTGAACGGCCCCTGCTCCCAGTGTTCAAAGCGGACCATTGTCTGTGCCCGGGGCTTAGCATCCCGGACAAATCCAGGCATAATGCGGGATTTTTGAGCCAGATCGAACGAGCATTCGTTCGGACGAAGCAGGAGCAGACCGTTACGATGCAGACTAATCCCGTGGACCGGGTGAAAAGGAGCCTGGGACGCAGCCTCCACCAGGGCGACGTTTTCGACACCTTCTACCGCATCTTCCTGGACAGCGACCCCCGCATCCGGGAGCAGTTCACCGAGACCGATTGGGAGGAGCAGAAGCGCCTCCTCCGCCAGGGGGTCAACAACGTCATCGGCTTCTACGAGGGCAGCGCCACGGGCCGCAGCGCCCTCAGCCGCATTCGCCAAACCCACTGCCGGGAGCGCATGGACATCAGCCCGGAGCTGTACGATTACTGGGTAGAGTCCATGATCAAGGCGGTTCAGCGGCTCGATCCCGACTTCGACCCCACCCTGGAGCAGAGCTGGCGGGACGTGCTGCGTTACGGGACGGAGTTCGTGAAGGCGGGCTACGAGCAATGAGGTGAGCCGGGCACTGCCCGGGATCGGATTCGGGGGCCGGCACGAACGGCCGGTGGATAGTCCGCATGTCTTACGTGCCGGCGGGAAGGGAAGGGGTCTCCGGAGCCAGCGGCCCGCCCGAAAACCATGAACCGGGGAGGAAGTTGCCATGAGCATTCCGGTCTGGGCCCTGCTGGGATTCGCCGGCTGGACCTTGCTGATCCTGTTCGCCACCGTGGGCGTGTACCGCTGGAGCCGCATCCTCACGGGGCGGGCCACGGTGCGCGAATGGCGGGCCGACGAGGAGCAGGGGGCCAACTGGTACCGCCGGGCCATGCGGGCCCACATGAACTGCGTGGAGAACCTGCCCGTCTTTGCCGCCATCGTGGTCGCCATCATGGCCGCCGGCCTGCAGAGCGCCTTCCTGGACATCCTGGCCCTGGCCATCCTCGGCGCCCGCATCGTGCACAGCCTGTGGCACATCCTCCTGGAGCAGACCGAGGTGGTGGCCTCCATCCGCTTCGCCCTCTACTTCCTCCAGATTCTCGCCATGCTGGCCATGGGGATCTACGTGGCGGTCCACGCCTAGGAAGGGGATTGATGGCCAAGCTGACCCTGGACCTGCACCCCATCCACAACCGCGGCAGCGCCATCGAGGCGGAGCTGCACCGGGTGATGGACGAGGCCGAGGCGAAGCGGATCAAGACCGTGGAGATCATCCCCGGCAAGGGCTCGGGGCAGCTCAAGAAGCGGGTGCTGAAGTTCCTGGAGCGCCCCGACATCAAGGCCCGCTACCACCGCGTGGACAAGGACGCAAAGAACCACGGGCGGCTGTTCGTCTACTTCCGGTTCTAGGCCCCTCGGAAGCCCGGCCCGTCACGGCCCCAGCTCCCCCCGCCGCCGCGGGAACAGGTCGGCCCCCAGGAGGCGGGTCCACACCTCCAGCCCCAGCCGGAAGCCCTCCTCGAGGCTGAGGATGCGGGCGTCCGTGCGCGCGCCGCGCCATTCTCCGGCCGCTTCCCGGCCAGCCAGAAAGACCGCCTCGACGCTCGGCCGGCCTTCCCCAGGTGCCTTTCTTCCAGGAACCCGGAGCCCCAGGCGCACGTCCTCCGGTTCGCAATCGAGCACGCCCTCGGGCGCCACCCGCAGCAGGATGTCGTCGTCGGTGGCCCGGCAGCGGCTGGCCACCGCCGCCTCCTCCCCCAGGATGGCCGGCAGGATCAGGGTATCCCAGGCGCTCCAGGCGAACAGGTCCCGCTCGCCCACGCGTAGGTGGTGGCGGGTGGGAAACAGGTCCAGCCCTCCGAAGCCGATGACGGATCCGTCGGCGTCCCGCCGCAGGCCCCGCCAGCCCGCCAGGTGCCGGCGTACCGTCCCCTCGTCCCGCCCGGCCTCGCGGGCCAGCTCCGCCACCCGCACCGGATAGCCCCGTCCCAGCAGCGCGAACAGGGGCAGCACCAGGAACCGGCCCTCCGGGCCGAATTTGGGGAACATGGGCACCGGGGCGTCGGCAAGGTCCGAGGCGGGGGGCTCCATGGGGACCTTCTCGGTGGCGGGCCGGTGCCGGCTCCGGGGCCCGCAGAGGCGCGGAGCCTGCGGGGGCAGGATGCATCACCCCACCAGTATAGCCCTTCAGGGCACCATCCCCAGGGGGAAAGGGCCGGAGCCTTCGCCCTCTCCCGAGGCTCTCCTGCGATGGAGGGCCAAGGCCGCCCGGGGATCGCTCCGGCTAGCCCGGGTACGGGCCGCGGACCCTGTCCGGGGTCCGCCACCCTCGCCACAGGGCGAGGGCGCCCCAGAGCAGTGCCCCCAGGAGCAGGGCCGAGCCCAGGAGGTGGGCTGCCATGGCGATGGCGTGGTCCCATTCGAGCAGGCCCGTCCAGCGCAACAGGTTGTTCCAGTCGTGGCTTCCGGGCCGGTCCTGCCCGGTGCCCCCACCGAGCAGGGGCAGGGTCATCCGGCGGGCGTCGTGGATGTAGGGCGCCACGTCGATCAGGCTCTGGCCGGCCCACCACAGGCCCACCGAGGCGCCGAAGGGGTGCCGCCGCACCAGGAAGGCCCCCGCCACGACAAGCGGCACCAGGACCTGGAAGAGCGAGCCGCCGAGGACGGTTAGGAAACGGCCGAAGGGCCGGAAGAGCACGTGCCCGGCCTCGTGGAAGGTCAGATTGACGTGGTGCAGGAACGACCGGCCCGCGGCATCGGTGGCTGGATCCATGGCGAGGAAGTGCAGCCCCCACAGGGCCAGGGCGATCCAGACCAGGGTGCGCCCACCCAGCACCAGGGCGCCGGGAGAATCCTCGGGGGGCAGGAGGGCGGCGGCAAGCTGGTCCCAAAGGCCGTCCCGGGTGGACCGCCTGGGCAGCTCGGCCCCGCAGGAAGCGCACATCCAGGGTGGGCTGGAATCGGTGAAACGGCGCCGGCGTCCGCATCGTGGGCACAGACGCTCGAAGGTGCCACGGCGGGGACGTCTGGCCGGCATGGATCCCTCCCGGTGGGGGGCGGCGGCCCCTCCGAAGAGGGCCCCGCGCCCAAGGTGCAAGGACGGCCCCGGCCCCGAAGAGCGCGGTATTCCGCACCCTTCTCCGAGTCGAATCAGGTCTTTTTATAGTTGGATACGGAGTCGTGCAAGCCGGGACGGGAAGGAGCCGGTTTGCAATGGGGGGATGGGGAGGGGACCGCCCGCATGTCCCCCGCGGACCCGGTGGGACCGGGTCCGCCGAGGCGGGGCTCAGGCTTCAGGCCTCATGCCGGGTCCGGAGCCATGCCAGCCCCAGCAGCCCGAGCCCGAGCAGGGCGGGAGTGGCCGGCGCGGGGATCGGCGCGGGGGCCGAGGTCTCCCCGGGGATCTGGGAGAGCAGGAACGAATCGCCCTGGAAGTAGCCGTTCTCCCGCAGGCCGAAACGGACCATGGCGGTCTCCTCGTCCGCCAGGATCCCGTCCATGTACTCCAGGAAATCCCGCTCCCCGAACTCGTCGGCCTCGGTGGTCCCGAAGGTGTCGGAGCTCCGGGGCAGGTCACTGCGTTGGGCGAAGCTCACCCCGTCAATATCGTGGGATTGGCGGAACTCCTCGGGGACGTGGGAAGGCTGGTCTTCCGTCTCGGATTCATCACCCGCGGGGACGAGGATCTCGCTGGCCAGGGAGTCCCAGTCGGAGCCGGAGTCGTTGGTGATCTCCTTGATGATGGTGTAGTCCCGATCGCCCTCCAGATCGCTGATCTCCAGGGCCCCGGGTCCTTCCCCCTCCCAGGTTTCCCGGATGGTGATGGTGCTGTCGGATTGCTCGTAGGAGAGCTCCCCGATGCCCTGGTTATGGGGGCTCAGCTCGATGTTGAGGGCGGAGGCCGTGGTTGGGACCAGCAGGCCCGCGAGGAACAGCGCGGTCATGCCGCCCAACAGGGTCTGGGTTCTCATGGCAACTCTCCTTCAAAAGAGAGCAAAGGGTTTGCCTCTTCCGAAGCATGCGCCGTGCCAGGAATGGGAAGATCGGAAAATCAGTTTCTTACATGGGCGGGCGCGGCGGGAGGGAGCGCGGCGGGAACGTTGCGCAAAATTCCTCGACAGGCGAAATGAGGCGGAAGCCCCGGCTGCCGCGGAAGGCTCGGCCGTGGGAGGCCCGCCTCCTGTAAAGCC